>DFFN01000100.1:27827-37415 GCA_002369525.1 Lachnoclostridium sp. UBA3775
AAATCGGAATATGCCGACGTGATGGAAAATGCTTTTTACAATACGGTGCTGGCGGGAATGCAGCTTGACGGAAAACGCTTTTTCTATGTAAATCCGCTTGAAGTGAATCCGGGAATCTCGGGAGTGGCCGCGGTCTACAGACATGACCTGCCGGAAAGGCCTAAGTGGTACGGCTGTGCCTGCTGTCCTCCGAACGTGGCAAGGGTGATAGAATCCTTCGGAAAGTATGCCTACGGTGAAAATGCCGATACTCTTTTCTGTCATCTGTTTGCTGCGGGAGAAGTAAATAGCCTGTGCGGACTGAACCTTGTATGCGAGACGGGTTATCCTTATGAACTTGGCGTAAAGTACAGGGTAAGCGGGAAAGGAAAGCTTGCCGTGAGAATTCCGGGCTGGAGCAGGAACAACAACATAAAAAGAAACGGTGAAAGCTTTAAGCCGGAAATCAAAGACGGCTATGCATATTTTGAGATTGACGGGGCGGATGAAATTGATCTGAGTTTTGACGATGAGCCTTATTATGTATTTGCAAATCCCAAGATCCCCAGGCTTACGGGGCAGGCATGCCTTAAAAGAGGTCCCCTTGTATACTGCTTTGAGGGAGCGGACAATGATGGCTGCGTCAGCGACCTGGTTCTTGCAAAAGACGGAAAAACCGCATACGAGAATATGGGCATCGAAATCTTCGACAGGGAAAATCCGGAAGGAGAGAGGAAAAAGTATAATACATACGCAATAAACGTTGAAGCGGGAAAACAGTTTTCAAAGGGAGATCCCTACAGTATAATCTTCCCGGAGATAAAGCCGTATAAAGCAAGGGCAATCCCGTATTATTGCTGGGGTAACCGCGGCATAAACCAGATGAGAGTCTGGCTGCCGGTGATGAAATAAACAAATAAAAGAAAGAAGGTGCATTATGAAAGTATTGGTTGCGTATTTTTCGGCCGAAGGAACAACGGCAAAGGTGGCAAAGACTGGCTCAGGGAACTATCTGTTTTACGTGGGTAGCTTTTTGATAAAACCCGGATCATACTTTATGCTTGGAGGTAACGAAAGATGCCACAAAATGATAACGAAAAACGACAGCCGGATGTTTTTATAAGTTACTCTTCCGTAAACAAAAATGTTGCCGATGCTCTTGTATCGGATTTTGAACAGCACGGGATCAGATGCTGGTATGCTCCAAGGGATATTATGCCCGGACAGGAATGGGTAACGGCGATCAATGATGCCATAAAAGCCTGCAGATTGTTCATATTGGTCTATACCAGCAATTCAAATGAGTCGAAGCAGGTGGCAAATGAAGTGGCACTGGCATTTAATTCAGGTAAAACGCTGGTTCCATTCCGTCTTTCCGAGAATGAAATGAGTCCGGAACTGGAGTATTATCTGACGCGGGTTCACTGGATGAATGCCGTTGACCTCCCTTTGGAAAAAAACATAGAAAAACTGAGGGAATATTCCGAAAAGATCATTTGCGGCGCGGGAACAGAAGTATTGGCACATGAGACCGGGAATGAAAAAGGCAAAAAGAAATTACCTAAATGGAAAATCGCGGCAGGTGTACTTGCGGTTCCGGCAATGGTCCTTTGCCTGCTGATAATAGTTACAGGTCAGGATAAAAGCAGTACCGTCTCGGAAAAAAGCAGTGCGGGCTCGGAGGTAATACCAACTGTGATCGAAAATACGGCCGCTCCTGCCGTAACGGCAGTACCTACCGTAACAGCGGTACCGGCCGAAAAAGAATCCGGCGATGAAAAGGGCGAGGATATTAAAGAAATATATGAGCTTGCCTACAAATACCAGATGGGAGAAGAAGGCGGCAAAAAGCCTCTGACCGCATATGAATACTATATGAAAACCGGTGATGTTCCGACGGAAAGCAAAGCCATTTCCGAGGCAATTTATAAGCTTGGAAATCAGTTTTGCAACGGAGAGGGCGTTGAACAGGATTATGAAAAAGGAATCTCTCTTTACCGGAAAGCGATCTCGTCGGGAAATACTTCCGCTATGAATATGATGGGAAATCTTTATCTGAACGGAGACGGAGTAGATGAGGATTATGAAAAGGCTGAGAAATATTACCGGATGGCAGCGGATCTCGGAGATGAAACCGGAAGAAAAAACCTGGAATATATCTCGCAGCTTAAAGACGAGGCATCATAGGACTGTTGCCGGAAACGGATGAAAGGAATTGCAGGCATGGATAATTTTGTTGATGAAAGGGATTATAAGCTTTTGGAAGCGGATAAATACACTTTCTTTGTTCTGAAGCAGATAATGGGCGGAGCCTGCAGACTGTTGCTGTCCGATCACAAAAGAATGATCGTGTGCTTTACAAAGCCTCCTTTCCCGGTCTGGATCTGGACTCCGGATGATGCTGCCGGGGAGGAAATGGAGCAGGCTTATCTTCTTGCTAAAGAGAATGGCCTGATCACGGGAGGTTATAATTTTAATGTCAAATATTCTCTTGCGGAATATTTAATAAAGCGGGCAGCCGAAGACGGAATAAAGATGAGTAAATCCATGAATATTTTTGCTTATGACTGCTTTGAGCCTCAAAAACCGGATATGAAGGCGGACGGCACAATATATCGCTGCGAGAGTAAGGATCTGGACGAACTGGTTTTATTTCTGGATATGTTCCATAAAGAAGTCGGTATTGATCAGAAAGATATCGCAGGCTACAAAGAAGATGCCAGGGCACATATTGATTCGGGGAAAATGTATTTCTGGAAGGACGGACAGGGCAATAATGTGGCAAGCTGCAAATATGAGCCAACGGGAGATATGGCATCTGTAAATCTCGTGTTCACGCGACCTGATTTTCGCAGAAAGCATTATGCCGAAAACCTTGTTTATCAGGTAACGATGAAAGCAAAAGAAGAGGGGTATGTTCCGATGCTTTATACAAATGCGGACTATGTGGCATCAAACGCCTGTTATGAGAAAATCGGATATGTCTGCAAGGGCAAGCTTTGCACAATAAGCATCATATCCGGAGGCAACTCTATTTTCCGTAGGTAGCTTTTTTGTAAGACCCGGATTATAATCTGTGCATGGAGGTAAAAAAATATGAACCAATATGTTACAGGCGCAGTTATCAGGGAACTGCGGGAAAAGAACAAAATGACTCAGCTGCAGCTGGCGGAAAAGCTTAATATAAGCGATAAAACAGTTTCAAAATGGGAAACGGCAAAAGGGTATCCCGACATCACTTTGCTTGAGCCGATAGCGAAGGCGTTCAATATTTCGGTGACAGAACTGATATCCGGCAATACTGTTTGCAATGAAAATGTATCGGCCAATATGCTGAGGTCGAAGTTTTATGTATGCCCGGTCTGCGGCAATGTGATACATTGTATGGGAGAGGCGGCCATTCATTGCCACGGCATTTTACTGACGCCGTTAGAGGCTGAGCCTGCCGACGAAAACCACATGATCCTAATTTCGCAGGCAGAGGATGAGTATCATGTCCGTATCGATCACAGCATGACAAAGGAACATTATATTTCTTTTATGGCGGCGGTATCATGTAATGATATGCAGATGGTGAAGTTATATCCTGAGGGAGCGGCCGAGGCACGGTTTAAGATCAGGGGAGTCAGAAGGATTTTCTTTTATTGCAACCGGGACGGGTTATTTGTGGCGGATCCTAAAATCTATTTTATATCGGACAATCCAAGAATATAGTCTGTTGATACATTGTAAAACAGGCTCAAAGCAATAAGATGTCTTACGGGAAGATCGTGTGCTCCGACTTCATATCTGGCATATACATTCTGTCTTATTCCAAGCACGGATGCAATATATTCCTGAGTCAGGTCGCTGTCTTCTCGTAAATCACGTATACGAGTCCGGTATTTCTCTTTATATTTACTGAAATCGGCTATCAATTGGGCCATTATAATATCCTTAAATGAAAAATGGTAAAAAATCTATCTGTCCTTAATATATCACAGCAAGAAATTCGATATTGAAAATAGCACCAAAAAGTGCTAAAATATTTTAAGCGATACGGCTTAAGCATTTTCGAAGCTTGCTGTGATTATCTGCGCCTTAAAATAGCACCAATCAGTGCTAAACGGCGTTTGTAACCCCATGAATACGGCTTTTGCAATACGAATGCTGACGGATAAGCCGGGCCAATAAAACAAAGAGGGGACTAAGGTATGATAGAACGAATATGCCCTAAATGCAATGTTCCCATTAATGGTGATAAATGCACAAAACCGGCGAAAAAAGTAATCCTGTATTGTAAGCGAAATCAGAAATTAGAAAAGCGACGGGTACATAACCGCCCCGTCGCTTATTTTCGTCCTATAATCCAAGCCTGCTGCTTAAACGTGTATTTTTCAGCACATCGGTTATGCTGCCGCTTGCTTTCCATGTAATGCTTCCGTTAGCATTCAGCGTTCCGGTGATTTTGCCTTCGGCTGCTTTAAGATCATTGGCATGAAGCGTTAAAGAATCTGATCCTGCAATTTCTTTCCAGGCATCAAGAAGCCTGGAGTCGCCGTTGACGGACAGGGTGGCTGTATTGCCGGCATTAAATTCGATGAAGAAAATCTCGCTGTCCGTTGTAAGCATATCTTCAAATTCGACATCGCTTGCGATGACCTCGGCAGCGTGCATTATTTCGCTGATATTCGAAAGGTCTGCACTGTTCCGAGATTTGTTGATATATTTTAAATATGACGGGATTAAAACTCCGGCACCCAATATGGCTATTGCCGGTCCGCCATATTCCTTCTGCATTACATCAAGAACGTCTGAAACGGTGGGGTTGGCGGTAAGGGCGCCCTTTATGGAATTCAGCTTGTCTATAAAGCTGCCCTTATTATCTTTAAAGTAAGAAATGATCTCTTTTGCGCCGGTTTCTTCGGGCTTGGAAATATTAACCTCGTCTGCCTCGAAGGAATACTTAAGCTCTGCTTTTATGTCATAGCCTTCGATACTGGTGTTTAGCTTAACTTTGAATTCATAGCCGTCTTCCCTGATCGTCAGTTTGATCTCGGGATCAAGGATTTTGTATGCATTGTAAATACGTGACCACCTTGTGTCATCGATCTTGTCAAACGCCTCAAGTGTATTTCCGATTTCCTTTTTGAGTTCGTCAGAATTTTCGATTTCCCTTTCAAGTGCCTTTGAATTACGGCTGTTTAATATCTGTTCTTTGAGTCTTTCAAGCTCTTCTTTGCTGACTTTTTTGCCGGTCGCATCAGCTATGGCAGCAATATCATCAGACTTTTCATCGAGAAGCCCGGTTAAATATGCATTGACATCGAATGCCTGAAAACCCTGTTTGGTAAGCGAAACGATGGCATCGGTATTGTCATTGAGATAATTAAGACTGTTCTTTAATACCGACTTTATATCATCCTTGCTTTCAAACTTAAAATCGAATTCGCCGTTTTCGGCACTTACGTCAAGGTCTTTGGAAGCCGCATCGATGAAGCCTTTGACAAACTCACGTCCGTCTTTTTGCAGCTTGTCCTTGATTTCGGCATCTGTTTCAGGCAACGGAATGCTGTAATAGCCCAGGTCGGTCGACATTTTCAAGGTCTGGCCTATGATTGCATCAAGGTTGATATAAAGTTTTCCGTCCTTTTTGGTGATGATATCCTTAATGTTTCCGGAAAATTCGAGTGTATCCGTCGGAATTCCGATGTCATCATTGCTTTTGTTTAATTTGGCAGCCAGTTCTGCGGGGCGAACCTCGATTTTGTCGCTGTAGCTGTCGAGTGAGCAGTCTTCGCCCTCAAGCTTTCCTTCGGTTTCAAGGGAAAGCTTTCCGAACTTGTCGATTTCGGCTTCAAGGCTTGCTTTGAAGCTTCCTTCGGTAAAATCACAAACGGTATCGAGAGCATCGGAAAGTGTCTTGATTTTGGAGATGTCTGCTTTTGCAGCTTCCTTAGCGGTGGTACCTTTAGCTTTGTCAGAGCTTTTTTCCTTGCCGCAGCCTGTCACGGAAAATACCATGATGACAGTCAGAAGCATTGCAATGAATCTTTTTGAATTCTTCATTTTCTGTTTTTGCTCCTTATAAATCAGTATGATTGAAGCCGATTATGCTTCAATCCATTATTATAACACTTTCCGGAGCCGGTTTCCACTATTTTATGAATTTTGCTAACGGTATCTTCCGAAGTATATGCCGTCGTTCACATATTTTTCCGTTTCGGAGACCCACATCGGAAATTTTCCGGTGGCAACGGCAGTCTGACCGTTGAGCATGCCGGTATGGAAGGAAAGGTGCCTGTACTGGCGGAGAACCAGTTCCATCCTGGTATAAATGCAGTTTTCGGGTTTTTCATAGAGCATATCATCCGTCAGTGTATCGAGATATGCCATGGTTTTTGCTTCGATTTTATCGAGATAACGGAGCAGCTGTTCGTCGGAAAGCACCACGTCGGCAGGATTGTCGGGATTGTCCATGCCTTCCTCGTGAAAATCCGGTTCGTCATAGACAAAAGGGTTGATAAACCATTTGTCTGCGGAGTGAAGCGCATGGTATGCCCATCTCCAACAGGGGGCGCCGCAGCACAGCGCATCTCTGTCATAGGACAGGATCGATGTCCGGATATTCAGAAAATTCGGTTTCACCGTGTCTTTGATTATCTTGATCAGGTCATTCATAAAAAACCTCCTTGCATTTTTTATATTATGTCTGTATAATAACATTAAAACTTATATTAGTAAAATTGAAATAAACGAATAAAAGATTCGAAAAAATCGAATGATAATGTTATGACTATCACGCAATTAACTACCTTTATTAAAATAGCTGAGCTGGAGAGCTTTTCGGCAGCGGCAAACAGTCTTGGTTATGCCCAGTCTACGGTTACAACGCAGATCAAGCAGCTTGAAGAGGAACTGGGCTGCCCCTTGTTTGAGCGCCTCGGTAAGACGATCCTTCTGACTTCGGCCGGCGAAAAACTTACGTCCTATGCAAAGCGGATGGTGCAGCTGGAGAGGGAAATCCGCCTTGAGGTAAGTGACGGAGATGAACCATCGGGAGTTTTAAAGATCGGGGTTTCCGAATCGCTGTGCATAAGCCGTTTACCGAAAATCCTGATGGAATACAAAAAAGATTTCCCGGGGATGGAAATAAGGATACAGTTCATCAACCACGAAAATATACCCGATATGCTAAAAAAGGGAGAGCTCGATCTGGTTTATACGCTGAATCCGGAAATCGCGGACGACTCCGTGCTTTTGCTTGATAAGCAAAGAGAATACCTGGGCTTTTATGCTGCACCGGGCTATTTTCCCGGGGATAAAAAGCTTTCGGAAGCGGATCTTCATGGGCTGCCGCTGCTTCTGACCGGACATAACTGCAATTTCAGGCATATGCTTGCCGAAGACCTCGAAAAAAACGGCATAAATCCGGTCATTGCGCTGGAAACGAGCAGCAAGGAGGTACTGAAGCAGTTTGCAAAAAACGGCCTCGGGCTTGCTTTCATACCTGACATTACCGCTGAGTCCGAAAGAAAAAAAGGAAGCCTTGTCCGGCTTTCATGGTACGGAAATGATTTCCCGGTATTTGCTCAGGTCCTTGTGCATAAAGACAAGCATATAAACAGGGCTATCGTTCGGCTTGTTGAAATCATTAAGATTTATAATAAAGAAGAGAAAGGATCAGGATATGAAAGAGTACATTAAAGGCGCAAACCCTTACATGCCTCTCTGGGAGCATGTACCGGACGGAGAACCGAGGGTTTTTGAACACAACGGAGAAAAGAGGGTATACGTATACGGCTCGCATGACATAGAGAAGACCCAGTACTGCGGGCGTAACTATGTCGCATGGTCGGCACCTGTCGACGACCTTACCGACTGGACATATCACGGTGTCTGCTATGAGACCCACTATGATTCGGTGCTTTATGCACCGGATGTTGTTAAGAAGGGCGATACCTATTATATGTATGCGGCAGAGCATTGCGGAAGCTTTATCGTCGTTGCTTCTTCAAAAGACCCGTGGGGACCTTTTGAAAACCCTGTCGAAACAAAGCTCGGCTTCGATCCGGGCGTGCTTGTCGATGATGACGGAAAGGTTTATGCTTACTGGGGCGGCTGTGCCGCACCGTGCTATATCGCCGAGCTTGAGGATGACATGGCTACAATAAAGGAGGAAACTCTGGTTTCAAACCCTTTGGGGCATTCCACCTGTCCGTGGGATCCGGTCGATGACGGCCATATTTCGCTTATCGATGCCTTTTTTGAAGCTTCAAGTCCGAGAAAGGTGATGGGAAAATATGTTTATATCTTTTCGAGAAGATACGAGAAGCCGATACCGGAGCTCGGTGTTTTCGAAGACTGCAACGGATTTTTGTCCTACCGTTTTGCCGACACTCCTTTCGGTCCTTTTCATGACGGCGGGGATATAAGCTTTAACGGCGGCGAGATTTTAAGGGACAGCGAGGGGCTCGGCACGATGACCTACCGCTGGGGCAACAACCACGGCTCGATCATGGAGATCAACGGAAAGTGGTATATTTTCTACCACAGACATACCGGAACCACCGAATATACACGTCAGGCCATGCTTGAGCCTGTCGATGTCGCAATGGGGAGGGACGGAAAGCTTTATATCGGTGATATTAAATACCTTGGCGGCGAGCCGGTGGCCTCCGTACCCGTGGAAATGACCTCGCAGGGACCTCATATCAACGGGCTTGACGCGCGCAAATGGATATCGGCCGGTTATGCCTGTCATATCTACGGAAGCAGCAAAAATGCCTATATCCGTCCGTCTTATGAGCAAAGGGATGATGTTTCGACGCCGGTTGTAAACATTACGGGGGGCACCACGGTCGGCTTCCGTTACCTGCAGTTCGGAAACAATACGCCGGAAAAGGTGACTGTCGTTCTGGAGGAACCGAAGGAGCTTATAATTAACGTGCGCATCGATTCATACAGGGGACGCATTGTTTCGACTCTCGAATCTGACGGACGGGATGTCTGGCTTTGTCAAAGCCTGAATACCGGTGTCATCGGAAAGCATGCGGTTTATTTCGAGTTCATATTGAAGGATGCCGGCGAAACCGCAAGCTTTGACAGGTTCAGCTTTGACTGACGCTCCGAAAAAAATCAATAAGCGCGATTTTTGGGGTGGCAGAAATCGATATTATGTGCTATAATACTTCTGCACGTTTAAAAACATGTGAAAAAAATAATTATATAAAGGAGAAATATATATGACTATCACACCTCTTCAGACTGCCAGATACGCATATAATCCCAAGCTTCCCGGAATGCTCAGGAACGGTATCGCAGAAATCTGCGTTAAAAACGGCGCAGCTACCGAAAGCGTAGCAGATCAGGACAAGATCAAGGCTCTCTTCCCCAATACCTACGGAAAGAACGAAATCACTTTCGCAAAGGGCGCAAACACTTCAGCTGCCAAAAAGCAGGTTGTGGGCGTTATCCTTTCCGGCGGACAGGCACCCGGCGGACATAACGTAATCTGCGGTCTTTACGATGCTATCAAGGCTACAGACAAGTCGAATGTTCTTCTCGGCTTCAAAGGCGGCCCCAGCGGTCTTATCGAGGATGAATATATTGAATTTACCGATGAGTACA
>DFFN01000103.1 GCA_002369525.1 Lachnoclostridium sp. UBA3775
TCCGGAACCTGCTTTAAGGTCACGGGATCAACGATTTCCGGATAGAAATGATCCTCCCAGATGTGAAGTCCTGCATGATACTCGCAGTCGGTCGCAACACCGGGTCCCACGATTTCTGTAAGGCCGTAGATATCGTATGCCTTGATACCCAGCATGCTCTCGATCTGTTCCCTCATATTGTCGGTCCAGGGCTCAGCGCCGCAGATCGCATATTTAAGCTTGATCTTGTCAAGAAGTCCCTGGTCGCGAAGAGTCTCGGCAACATGGAGAAGATAAGAAGGAGTACATGCGATCGCAGTTACCTCGCAGTCTATCATCATGTCGATAAGCTTCTTTGTGTTACCGGTTGACATCGGTATAACCATAGCACCAAGATACTCGGCACCGTAATGTGCGCCGAGACCGCCGGTGAAAAGTCCGTAGCCGTAAGCTACCTGGATAACGTCATCTCTGGTGATTCCGATCATTGCCATACATCTTGCAACAACCTCCGCCCAGATATCGATGTCGCGTCTTGTATATACCGCAACCTTGGGCTTTCCTGTTGTTCCGCTTGATGCCTGAAGGCGGACAAGCTCCGATTTCGGCACCGATGCAAGACCGAAAGGATAATTGTCTCTGAGGTCAATATAGGTGGTAAACGGAAGCTTTTCGATGTCATCCACTCCCTTGATATCGCCGGGCTCAAGTCCGAGCTCCTGCATTTTCTTACGGTAATACTCATTGTTGTGGTAAATTCTGTCTACAAGCCTTGCAAGCCTTACATCCTGCAGGCTCTTGAGTTCCTCTCTGGTCATGCACTCTTTTGCTTCGTTCCAGATCATTTATTTATCCTCCCGGGGGTTATATTTTAACTGCATTAAATATCAATTGCACTAAAGCCTAATATATCATAAAAGCTTAAAAAACACAAGAAAAATCATTCTTCCTTATCTTCCGGTTTGTCCTCCGGCTTATCCTCAGGCCTATCCTCATATTTATCCTTAAGGTTCTGCCATTCCTCTTCTTTTTTCCTGTTTTCTTCCTCTTCCTGTTCCTTTTTAACTCTCTCCTGTTCCATTTCCATGATCGCCTTCTGAGTCTTTTCATCGACCTCAAGGCTTTCCTTTGCGGCAACCGACTCGTCGGCAAAGCTGTCGAATATTTTCTGCTTTTCCTCAAGCATCTTTACTATCTGCTCATCAACCGTATCCTCACAGAGAAGACGGTAAACAAGGACGTTTCTTGCCTGGCCCATTCTGTAGGCCCGGGAGATCGCCTGATTTTCTATCGAAGGTTTAAGCTGGGGCTCGCAAAGCACCACAACGCTTGCCGCCTGTATGTTAAGGCCCGTGCCGCCCGCCTGGATCTGGGCAACCAGCACCTTTCCCGCTTCTGCGGCAGTAAATTCGTCAACCAGCTCCTGACGCTTTTCGGGAGAGATCGCGCCGGTGATCGGGCCAATGCATTTATCGCCGAGGCTCGCCATCACCTTTTCAATAGTCTTCACAAAGAAGGAGAACACGATAACCTTTCTGCCTTCGTCTCCGGCCTTTTCGCAAAGCTCCAGAAGTCTTTTTGTTTTTGAAGAATTTTCGGGGGAATATTCATCGAATTTCCATGAGACCTGACGCATGTCAACAAAGCTTTCCCTGACGACCGCACTGAAATATGCCTGCTTTTCGGGCAGGGTAAGCTCACACCATTCCTCTGCCTCGGTAAGCTCGGGCAGCTCCGTAAGCACAGCCTCTCTTGTTCTTCTGAAATATACGGGGGCAATGGTTTCCCTGAACAAAGGAGCCTCCGACAGGCTCTTTAAATTTGCTATCTTAGCAGCTATTTCCGGCTGCAGACAGCCGATCAGGAACTGCATTTCGTCAACCCTGTTCTCAAGCGGAGTACCCGTCATGAACAGTACTCTCTCCACATTTTTCCGTAGATCCAGAAGGTTCTTTGTTCTTTGTGCCTGGGGGTTTTTAACGTAATGAGCTTCATCCACAACCATCATCGAAACCTTGAAATCCGGCTCCAGCTCAACTTTACCGAGGGATTCATAGTTGGTGACAAGAACCCCTCCTTTTTCCTTCCACTCTCCGACTCCTGTTGACAGCGTGTTTCCGTGAAGCTTGACAGGAACAAGATCGCTGTGTTTTTTAAGCTCCCTGCACCAGTTTTCGATAACGCTGGCCGGACACACAACGATAAAATGAGTTGCTCCGGCATTTCTTACCGACACCATGGCGCCGATGGCCTGTACTGTCTTACCGAGACCCATCTCATCGCCAAGGAGCACATTGCCCTGAGCAAGTACATACTGAACGCCGAACATCTGATAGCTTCTCAGGGAGCATTTAAGGCCTGTGAGGTTAAGCTCAACGCTTTCAACCTTCTTTGCCATCTCCTCCGGAAGCCCGTAGAGCGTGCCCTTATTGTCAACCTTGCCCCGGCTTACTTTTTCAAGCAGTACAAAATATTCCGCGGCATTTTTTTCAAAATCATCACGGTAAACTTCCCTCGGCGGTTTGGTAACCTTTCCGAAAAGATCGATAAGCTCCCTGCTCTTTTCTCCGAACGATCCGTAGATCAAAAGGTCGATGGAGCTCACCATGTCCTTTGCAGTCTGTTTCTTCCGGGCATTTGCCATGAACCACTTGACTCTGCCCGTTGCCGGCTCGGAAAGCACGTAGGCATTGGTTATCGTCTCGTGGGCAGTATCATAGTACTGCTTTGCGGCTTTTCGAAGAGGCGGCAGCTTACGGCTGATGTATAGCGCACGTATAAGCTGGTCGGCCTCGGGAGTATTATCGTCTAAGGTGAGTTTGATATGAAGGGATTTATGGGCATTTTCTGCGATCTTATCAGAGTTTTCCCTGATTTTTCTTGCCATCTGCTCACCTATTCCTCTTACCATGGTGAGCTGGTTCACGCTCAGATTCTCAAGCTGCCAGATATTGTTTATTCCGGCATTCCGAAGCAACGAGGTCCTGATACCGTCCTTATCGCGGTTCACCTCCTCGACATCGACAGCCTCAAGTATTTCCTTAAGTTCGTCAAAAACAAAAGCATCAAGCGCCGCCCTGACAGTCCTGTCCGCCTTCGCCTCGCTGTCTTTGATCTTCTTAAGCTCATTGTCGATGAACATGATGGTATTTCTGGATTCTTCGACCTTCGAATAGTCCGGACTGTTACCGAAAAGTCCCATGTTGCTGCCCTCCGTGAGATATGCTGAAACCTATTTTAGCATATTTTGAGGGAGTAGGCTATATTTTTGTGGTATTTATATCAACATTTATATCAACTTATACCAACATCATGCTTCAAGTTCGGTCATGATGTCGCCGGGATCGAATTTTGTATTTTCTGCCATTTCTCCCTGCTCTGCTTGACAGAAAATCGAAATACGGTTATCATATCATAGAACAGGATCCACCAATTTAACGATTTGAGGAGTTATTTCAACAATGAAGTATAAAGCAGTGATTTTTGATATGGACGGAACGATATTAGATACCGTATCGGACCTTATGGATGCGATAAACTATGCAATGGCACAAAGAGACCACAGGCATGACTATGACTATGAAACAACAAAGCTTTTGTTCGGAAGCGGTGTGAGGGTTGCTTTTGAACGCGCGCTCGCGCTTGAAAACGGTGCTCCCTACTCTTCTTTGGAAGCTATCGGAATGACAAACGAAGGCGAGGAATTCGGAGTCCATCAGGACGAGGTCACTAAATTGATGGATATTTACCTTCCATACTACAACTCGCACTGTCTGATAAAGACCGGACCTTATCCTGGGATAAACGAACTGATCGCAAAGCTCAGGAAGGAGCAGGTCCTTACCGCAGTTGTTTCAAACAAACCGGAATCCGCCGTCATTTCCCTTGTCAATGACCTGTTTACCGGCCTTTTTGACTACTCTGCTGGCGAAAAGCCGGGTATAAAAAGGAAACCCGCACCTGATATGGTACGGGCTTCGCTGGATTATTTCGGTATTGACCGCAGTCTGGCAGTCTACGTCGGGGATTCGGAAATCGATATGCTGACCGCCGAAAATTCCGGTCTTGACTGCATCTGCGTCGACTGGGGCTTCAGAGGAAAAGCCTTCCTTACGGAACATAATGCAGGAACAATTGTTTCGGACTGCGAAGAGCTCTATAAGGCTCTTTGCTGACCTAATTTATCAGATCCTGTATTTCATCCATTATCTCATCATAAGTTATTTCATTGAATTCGGGATTTCCTTCATCAAAGCTGAGATATGCGCAGTCGCTGTGATAGCTTTCACCGAAAGCATCATACAGCGTAAAGTAGTAAATATACATTTCACTGTCGCTGTTCTCTACGATCTTTTCTTTTTTGATCATCTGCTTTTTGCTGTCATATTTTACAGCGTCAAGCGTCAGTTCCTCATAGCCCGAGCCTTCAACAAGTATATTATAGACCGGTTCGATTTTATCTCCGTCCTTAAGCTCCTTAAAGTCTCTGCTTGCTACACCGCTGTCGTCTGACGGTATGTAGGCATACAATATCTTATAGCTTCCGTCGGCCCTTTCATAGCTGAAAAGGATGTTCACTCTTTCGCCGTTAAGCTTTGCCGGGAAGCTGTAAAGGTCTCTTTCCGAGGTTTCTTCCATGATGTATGCCGGTATCGCGTCTCCGTTAAAGGTATACCAGGTTCCGTCAAAGCCGTCGACAAAGCGTCCGTTCTTGAAATCGGCCGAAATGTCTCCGGTTTCGCCGAGCTCCATCACCACCACCCCGTTATCGGTATTTGTGGCATAGATCACAAACATGTCTACCCTTACCAGACCCTCAAGACCCTTTGTGATGTTCATCTCAAGATAATCCTTATCGTTAAGCTTTGCGATGCCGTCAAGTACATAGTCTTCCTTTTTAATGGAATCCTTTTCATCAACATCGTCCGCTGCGGTTTCGGCAGCCTGCTCAACTATTTCAACGTCGGTATCCCAGTAATCGCCCAGCTTTTTGTCAAGATAAGACGCATACCAGTAATATTCCGGCATGTAACTGATATTTTCGATATAGGGATCCATCGTTGCCGACATCTGCATTCTTACCGCTCTTTTATAGGTTGCATCGCTCTCTCCGGGGTATAGCTTTTTATAGTATTTTTCCAGACCGCTTACAAAGGCGGAATCCGGGCAGTAGAACATAAGCCCCGTGGTTTTGCTTCTCGCGACACCCTGCACGCTGTAAATATTGTCATTTATTATCTCTGCGATATTGTCATCGGCCTTTGAATCATTCATGAAATCCGAAATATTTTCAACATAATTGCCGAGATCGACAAGAGCAGGCACGCCGTAGGTGTCTGAGCCGAAATGCTCCGCATCCTTTGATGCTCTCTGGAAGGCAGTGAAGCTTTCCATGTCATAGGTACTGTAATACATGTATTTTGTGAGCTCGGCATAGTTTTTTATCAGCTCGTCCATGCACGAAAGATCGATCATCGACATTGTTGAACGCGAGAAAATGTTTTCGGCGTCATAAGCATCCATGCCGGTCTTTTCGCTGGCATTTTCACCCTTTTTGATGAAGCTGTCGCAGATCACCTTGCCGAAATCCGAGGCATCGCAATCGGGATTTTTCGAGATATAGTTAAGCACTTCCTTATGGGACCAGCCGATAGCGGGCGCGGATTCTTCGGAAGCAACCATGTAATCCGCATGATCCGAAACGGCTGCGGCAAATTCAATCGATGCGGTCACACAGGTCTCAAACCCTAAGATGTCAAAATATATTCCGCCGTCGTCAAGGGCCTGCCTGAGCTCCGACATTACCAGGCAGTCATTTTTAAGCTCGCCCTTATCGATTTTCTTCTTGTCGTCAAAGTAATTGTAGAAATTCTCGTTGTCATCCTTGTAAAAGATCGTGTCGCATTCTATGCAACCGTAGGGCATTTCATAGCCGTGATCCCAGAAGACAAGCATGTAATGCTTTGCAGGATATTCTTTTGTTCCCCACTTGATAAAATCGGAAAGAGTCGATGCCTCGCCCATTGAAGCAAGCTTTGCGCTTTCAAGCACTTCGACCTTGTCATCATTTACCTTGAAGCGGGCAAGCTCATCCTCGGGAATATCGATCTTGGACCAGATATTGCCCTTCATTTCGTCATTGCGCCACTTTCTTGTTCCGCCGGTTTCGACTATTACATTGATATTGTCGGCGATATCCGCCTGCCCCATTTCCGAAAACATAAGCGAAGCATATGGGATATCCCTTCCTCCCTCAACAAACTCAAGATCTGTACCGCAGACATAAAAAAGAATGGTCCAGTCGGCGTCAGCATCCGCATCTCCGCGCTTACCCTTGCCCGAGGAGGATTCTTTGTCGCCTGAGGATTCTTTGCCTCCGGAGGATTCTTTACTGCCGGAGGATTCCTTGCTGCCTGACGATTCTTTGCTGCCCGAGGATTCATCCGCTGACGAATCGTCGCTTATCACCCTGCCGTCCTTTCCCATGCTCTTGTTTCCCTTGTTTTTTTTATTATCCCTGTTCACCAGTACTGCCGAAACAACGATAACGCCTGCAAGTATGAAGACACATATCAGGATTATGGTAACTATGGTTTTTCTGCTTTTTTCACTCATGATCTATTGTCCTCGATAAGTAAATAAAAAGCCCCATCATGCGACGGGGCCTTGTCTTACATTTTGAATGATACCTTCATTGAAAGGTAATTTCTGAAATCCTTGTATTCCTTCTGGGTAACATCAACCGGATGAGTCTCCAGAGTAGCCCATGCATTTGAAAGATGATAATAGCTTGTTCCGTAACGCTCGATGATGAACGAAGGAGTCATCTGCCAAAGCTTGAATACCGAAACATCCTCAAGCTCCTGCTCGGCAAGTGCCTGAATAGACTTCTGAGCGCCCATGAAAGAGCTCATGCCGTCGATGATGCCGTAAACATCATTTCCGACTCTGTCAAGTATCTTAAGGGATCTTGCGGTCATCTCTCCGAGTATTGCAGCCATCCTGTCAAACTTCGCATTTTCGCTTTTCATCTCATCAAGCTTAAGGAAGTATGCAATTCTTGCTTCGGTGTAGCCCGCACGGAAATCCGACCAGCTCTTGAAGGACATACCCATCTTTCTTGTAAAAAGCAGGGGCATGTCAATGGTGCCGATCTGGTGGTCAAGACAGTGCTGCAGCTCTCTTACAAGTATGCGAACAGCCTCCTCTTCGGTCAGGTCATGGGTTGCAACCACTGCCGCATAGCTTTCGTCAAGCGACATCGGTTCAAACCAGCGGCTGCGTCTTCTCTCTACCATATTCTGGCCGAGTCCGAGAAAAGCGGCCTTGTTTGCGTCTTCGGGTCTGGCCTCTCTCCATGCTTCCTTGAACTGCTCATGGATACCGATGCGGGTATTCGCGGGCATTACAAGTATCGCACCTTTGTCCCAGTCAATATATTCTTCGACTTTTTTAATTATATCCTCTTTATTTAACATAAAGTCTCCTTGGTATTCGATACTGAGATAAATGTATCACATTTTTCATAATTTTGCAAGAAGAAAACTATTGCAGTCGCTATTTTTTTATTGAAATTGCACAATAAACATAGCTGTTTTACACAAGCCTTGAAAAATACCTGTTGATTTCGGAAAACAGTTCCTTATTGACCTCCGAAGCCTTTACCCTGTCCGTACCGGAATATATCCCGTCAAGAACTTCTGCCGGCAGCTTATATTTATCGTCCGTGTTGTATTCCAGCTCTGCCGCCCTTACTTTTTCGTCTATCGTTTTGGTATACTGCTTTGCGGCAAGGGAAATAAACATATCCTCGTGGCCGGTCCTGCTTTCATAATCCAGTTCCTTGTATTTCACTCTCGGATTTTTTATCATTTTTTTGTGATTGATCAGGGCCGAGCCGTAGAAATTCACATAGGTATCGCTTATGCCGTGCATGATGTAAACGGGCGTATTGCTTTTGTTTATGCCTTTTACCGCGGAAAGATCCGAGTATCTGCCGAAACGTATCTTATAGAAAAGCTTTACCATGGGGTAAACAAACATTGCAAAGGCCCTGCCGTACTCCAGACTGCCGAGCTCCCTTGTCACCTCCATAGGTGCATTAAAGCCCGAAATGGAAACCACTCCCGCAACATCTGTCCTCATGTTAAGCACTGCGCATACCGAATATCCGCCCTGGCTGTGGCCGAGCAGGAATTTTCTGCGCTTTCTCAGACTTTCGTCGGCATTTACGCAGTCAAGCGCCGCGTTAAGGTCAAGCACACCCTGCACAAGACCTCTGGCATCCTTTCCTTCGCTGTCCGCCATACCTGTATTGTTATAGGCAAATACTGTCCATCCGAGTCTTACCAGCTCGAGTATGCCCGAAAGGTAATCCTCGTGCCAGGAAAGTATCCCGTGGGAAAATACAATAAGCCCTTTGGTGTTTTCCTCTCCGTAAACATAGCCCTTAAGCTTGTTTTCTCCCGAGAAGAAGTCCAGGCTTCTTCTTTTTACGGGGGCCGGAAGTTCCTTATATCTCATCATGGTACAATAATCATGCGGATACCAGTGAGGAAACATCACCGAAAAAACTTTTTTTACAGCCGCAAAGCTTATAAGTGCCCACGATGCACAAAAACCCGCAGCGGCAGCGCCGATCACTTTTTTTAATTTCATAAACCGCTCCTGATTACTGCTCGGCACTTAAGCTGCCCGAGCTCTCAGCCGATTCCTCACCGAAGTAGAATACAAGGTCGTCAACCTCGAACCAGAGACTGTCGTCTACTGAATAGGTTTTGTCGTCAACCTTGATCTCAAGCTCCTTTGAAACCTCATCCTTGTATTCCCTGTTTTCAAAATGTTTCTTGAGGATGTCAAGAAGGTCGTTGAGATAATCAACTACCATGTTATTATATTCATCCTCTGTCATATCTGCAGTTGTTTCTTCGTTATATTTTTCGCCGAAGTCTTCAAAATAGGCATTGATCTCTTCCATTGCCTTATCGGTAAATATGTTCATGGGAGAAACATGGATGGTAACAAACCACTTTTTATCCTTCTTCTCGCCCTTATCGACAGAATATTTGGTTTCTTTGATTATGGTCTTTACGAATTCGGTATAGTTGTCGACAACTGCCTTGGGAACGGTTGTATAATCTTCAAAACCGAAAGCATAGAGAATGCTGCGTACATAGTAAAGAATGCAATTGTCATAGTTTGACTGTGCATCTTCCTTGGATGCATCGCAGACTGACATATAGGCATTTATATCCCCTTTGTAGGAGCCGTCCATCAATCCTTTTACATACTTCTGGTACTTTTTGCCGTTTGCATCGGTTCCGTTGAGTTTATCCTTAAGACCGCAAGCTCCAAATACCGAAAGTACAAGGATCACACTGATAAACAAGGTTACTATTCTTTTCATTTTCTACCTCCTGAAAGGGTCTGTTAATTTTTTTTTGCTGTTCTATTATAAAGGAAGCTTTGCTTTTTTTCAATACCTATTTTACTCTCGTCACAAGATAAAGAGTTCCGCTATAAATACTGCCGCGCAGGCGGAGATCGCAACGGTGAAGAGATCTCCTCTTATCCATGCGACGATAACCGCTACCGCAAGCGCGATAATTCCCGAAACTATGCTTCCGGTGGCATATATTATTGCCGGAAACGTCATTACGGAAAGCGTCACATAAGGCACGTAGTACAGGAAGGATTTTATGAAACGGTTGTTTATGCTTCCGCGAAAAAGCATGAATGGGATCAGGCGGACCATGTAAACCGTTGCTATCATAATACAAAGCGATGCATATATGCTCATGACGCCGCCTCGCTTTCTTCATCCACAGGCCTGATAACCGCTGCCGCGGCCGAGATCACTACAGTCAGGATGATGACTCTGAAGCCCTCCGAAATATTTTTAACATAAGGAGTTACTGTCGTAAGCCACGAGGCAAGCATTGAGAGGATCACAATGCCGGCCATGAAAAGCTTTTTCTTTGCAGGAGGTATCACAATTGCAAGGAACATGCCGTATAGCGCCACATTCATTGCATTTGACGCTCTGTCGGGCAGGATGTTTCCGACCACGATGCCAAGTACGGTTCCGAGGCTCCAGCCGAAAATCGATACAATTCCGGCACACCAGGTATAAACAGGCTGCAGCCTGCCCGGTACCGCAGATGATATGCCGAAAAGCTCGTCGGTCACGCACTGCGCCAGCAAAAAGCGCTTCCAGAACGGCTCCTCAGGGTCAAGCTTCTGGGTCAAGGAGCAGCTCATCAGAAAATACCGAAGGTTAATTATAAGACTGGTGGTGATCATTTCGAGCACGCCCGCAGCCGAGCCTATCAGCATCACCGCAGCATACTCTCCTGCGGAAGCCACCATGCCCGCGGACATAAAAAGGCCCTGCACGGCATTTATGCTTACATTCTTCGCCGCAATGCCTATGGTAAAGCCGACGGCAAGATAGCCGAGAGCGATCGGTATTCCGTCGCGGAAGCCTCTCGCTGCCCAGGCCTTTTTGTTTTCATAGGAAGGATATATTATTCCTTCTTTTTCTGCCTTCATCATGATTCTTCGATATCCTCTTCCGGTGCGAGCATGGCAATACTGATCTGTACTTCCTTTCCGTTATAAGAACACGAATAGATATTGTTGACGGCAAGGTCCGGAGCCGCTTCAACAACTTTGAGTTCATGACGTCTCACGTAGTTTTTCAGTTTTTCAGGAGCCAGGAGCACAGGCTCGTGTTTTTTAACTGTTTTCCTGCAGGCAGCATTATAAAGATTGATGAATTTACCGAGTTCTACATTCAGGATCCGGCGGTTATCCTTTCTGTATGCGGGATTGTCGGAATTAAGGTCGGTTTCTTCCACTATGGCATGGTTGACCTGATTTCTTAAATTACCGATGCGGTAATATCCAAGAAGCAGTTCAAAGAGCAGATCATCATTTTCAAGTTCGGAATATGCCGGAAGGACTCCTTCCACTTCCTTATGGATCACCGTCACTCTGAGTTTGGCATAGTCTTTTGCTATCATATCGGGTTTCTGTCTGTAATCAACCGCTGTCCTTCCGTAGTTCTTAATAAAGAAATGCTCCACCTCATTAAATGCCCACCGGCATTTTAAGGAATCGTTCCAATATAAGATATTCCAGTCCTTCAGAATCTTTTTGATATCTTCTTCGTTTCTGGCATAATAATATATGCCTCTTTTTACCATGTCTTCGGGAATCTTGGATTCGATTATCGTCAGAGTCTGCTGATACAGGCCCTTTCTCAGGCTCCATTTAAGAAGCTCCGGTATGGAAAGTTCGTCTCCCTTAAGCAAAGGTCCGTAATCGGCAGTTATCGCACTGATAATGATTTCCAGATAAATATCCCTGCCGCTGCCTTCATTCTCATAATCGCGGATCACTTTTCTGATTATATTCATACCGCTTGCAATAAGGTCGACATTACAGAGCGTTATACCCTCGTCAATGCAGTCCATGCCGTAAAACAGCCTGTCGGCAACCGGATTTTTGCTCTCCAATGACAGCCAGTAGTTTCTCAGCATTTCGACTTTACCGTATTTGAGGAACAGTTCGGTACCGGAGATCAGATTCTGTATATCATAGCTTTTGATAACATTCGATACCTTGCCCGCAAATGTAGCCGAAGCCTTGAAAGAATGGATAAGTCCCTTCAGATTGCAGCTGTAGCCTCCGCACTTGTCCATCAGCATAAAAGTTGAAATAATGGTGTTGCCGTCAATTGCATCTATTCCCTGTATATCCATGAAAAGATTGATCTCGCCTCTGTCACCCTCAAGTATCTGACCGACTATGGTATTTATCGACTCTATGGTAATGGTTCCGTCGGTTTCGATCGGTACAAATCTTATATTGGTATTGCTGTTCTCGCTCAGCATGTGCATCTTGTAGAACGAATCAATACTGTTGTAGAGCATTTCACGAACCCATTTTCTTTCATCGGGATCGCAGTTTGACAGAATTTCCCTTCTGAATTGTAAGGCGAGCTTATCATTGGAGCACAGTTTCACAAACAGTTTGTTGGAATCAATATTGCCGGCAAATCCGGTTCTGAACTCCGAAAGCATCTTTTTTATCTTGTTTTTTCTGTGTGCAGAGACTTTTTCACTTATGTCAAGTATTTCAAAATCTATCTGTTTTATGAATTCCGCAATACGGTAAGTGAGGAAATCAAATTCACTCATATCATCGAGTTCCATCGCCGTCGAGCTCTGGACCTCATCGATATTGGTTCTTTTGGTAATGCTTCTGTTACCGTCTTTTGCAGGTCCGATGACAATTATCTCATCAATCACCTGCCGCGAAAGAATATATTTGATTCCGGCTTCCGGCACGGAAATACCCGTTGTAAAAACCGGATTGCCATCAGCAGTTTCACACTCATAATATTTTACATCCAGCCTCTTCTTTGTCTCACCGAGTGCCGTAAGAAAGATGTTCCTTGTCTTCTTCATTGATTTATACCTCCGCTTTTCTTACATAAATATAAAGTATGATCGCCTGTACCGACTGACTCAGGAGGGAGCTTATCCAGACTCCCCAGATTCCGCTGTGCAATACCAGTACAAAAACGGCAAGTGTTGTAAGATTTACTCCCGCGAATGCAACTATACTTGCCACCATAACCTGTTTCATCGCTCCTATTCCCTGCAGATAACCGGAATAGACAAATTTCAGAGTCTGTGCAAGTGTAATTATCCCGATTATACAGCAGGATATCGTACCCATTTCGATGAATTTTTCGTCTTCCGAGAAGAAACCGAAGAACCACCTGCCTCCGGCAATGATTACCAGGGCAAGTGCCACGGCTGTAATGTTGCCGATTCTTACAAGACTGTTCTTATAGGTCTTCATCATTTTTTTATCCTCTGCGCCGTAACTCCTGCCGATAAGGGCAACACCTGCTGTCTGCAGGCCGGTTCCAAGGGCAAAGTTAACATTGAGCAGGTGCATTCCTACCGAATAAACCGCCATCTGATACGAACCTATCCTGGCAACAATGCCTGATATGAACAAAAGCGAAAGCCGCATTGCAAGACTGTCGGTTACGCAGCTTTTTGCCAGCTGGGTTATTTCGGTAAGGCTTTCCTTTGTCATGCGGTACTTTTGTTTCAGACAGTAAGGGATATTTACGAACAGATCCTTCTTGTTGGCAAATACCAGCGTCAGGATCATAGCGGCAAAATTGCCGGTAACGGTTGCTATGGCTGCGCCCGCGTACTCAAGTCTCGGAAAACCCAGGTGTCCTTCAATAAAAAGATAATTACATAAAATATTTACAAGACAGGAAACGACATTCGATACAAAAGTCAGTTTTGTCAGACCGCATCCGCGAAGCGCGGAATTGATCGTCATGAACACGAGATTGAAAATCATTCCTCCCATTACGATCCTGAAGTAGATTATGGAATGTTCCATAGTATCCTTCTGGTTTGCGAAGGCGATCATTATAGGTCTTGCCAGCACGACCGCCAATATGCTCAGAAGAGCACTAAGTATCAGCACCAGTTTCATTACATGGTCGAAAATACGGTTTGCCGTTTCCCTGTCTTTTTTACCGAAATATTTGGCAACAAGTGAGGATGTCACTGTGTTAAGGGCAAAAAAGACAGAAAATATGAAAAGTCTGGGCTGGTTTGTTACCGACACGGCGGAAATTGCGGTTACACCAAGTGCCGAAACCATCTTTGAGTCAATAATTCCGGCAAAAGTAGTAAACAGTGTTTCCAGAAACGAAGGAATACCGATATTAAGTATTTCCCGTATCACCGGTTTTTGTTCTGTTGTTATCGTCCGGCTGTCCATAGATGATACTCCTTGTAAAAAAGACAACCGTCAGTAAAAACTGACGGTTCCCTTATATACCGTGTAGCTTTGTGCATGCTTAAACGAGTTTGCCTTTCGGCTGCCCTTTGCGGTTCGTTCCTTTGCTTGCAACATTTTTGCTTCACATGTATTTACTTTTTGTATGACAATATTACCAAACAACTGCCGGCTTTGTCAAGCATTTTTTATTCTGTAAATCCTATTCCTTGATTATAGGCATCTTCCGAATCCTCCTTTTTCTGCACTTTTACCGCACTCTCCCGGTGCTTTTAAGCGCATTATAACAAAAAAGGTGCACCAAACGTGCACCAAATTTGTTATTTTTTTGAAAAAGATGAATTTTTTTCACATGCTTTCTTTACCGGATGGCATCCGCTGCAGGAGGCGCATTTGCATGCGCCGCACGCGCCGCAGTTTCCGCCGCAGGAACTCTTTCCGGCTTTTTTGTCATTTATCATCGACCTGACCGCAAGCAATACCATCAGTATCACTACGGCCATTGCGACTATCGAACCCCAGTTTTCATAAAGCCATTCAATCATTCATGCCACCTCCCGTAAATTTGATTTCAGTCAACGCCAAGCAAAGACTATTTGTTGATCTCGGCATACTTGTCTTTTCTTACCAGCATGTAAATAATTCCAGCAAGCGCTGCTATAGCAAATACAAGTCCTACCGCATGAACATTGCCTGTGAAGAGTGAACCGAACTGGAACACGATAAGTGCGATGAGATAAGCGAAAAGGCACTGATATCCGATGGCGAACAAGGTCCACTTATGCGAGTTCATTTCCCTCTTGATTGCGCCGATCGCAGCGAAGCAGGGTGCGCAGAGAAGATTGAAGATCAGGAATGAATAGCCCGTAAGCTTTGTAAGTCCCTCAAAGTCAAGGACGCCGAATACTCCGACCACCTCTTCCTTCGCAACAAGTCCCATGACAGTCGCAATAGTCGCCCTGATATTGTCAAAGCCGAGAGGGATAAATATCCACTTAACGGCATCTCCGATCGTTCCGAGGATCGAATCCTCCAGCTCGCGGTCGGGATCAAAGCCTCCCTTGCCGAATACGGAACCGGCCCAGATAACGATCGATGAAATAAGGATGATCGTTCCCGCTTTCTTGATGAAGGACCAGCCGCGCTCCCACATTGAACGAAGGAGTGCGCCGACAGTCGGCCAGTGATATGCGGGAAGCTCCATAACGAAAGGAGCGGGCTTTCCGGCAAACATCTTTGTTTTCTTAAGCATGATACCGGAAATTATGATAGCTGTAATTCCGAGGAAATATGCGGAAGGTGCCACCCACCATGCGCCGTCAAAAAGCGCTGCCGCGATAAGAGCGATGATAGGAAGTTTTGCGCCGCAGGGAATAAATGTTGTTGTCATGATCGTCATGCGGCGGTCACGTTCGTTTTCAATCGTTCTCGATGCCATTACACCGGGCACGCCGCAGCCTGTACCGATGAGCATGGGGATGAATGATTTTCCCGAAAGGCCGAATCTTCTGAAGATACGGTCAAGCACGAATGCGACTCTGGCCATATAGCCGCAGCCCTCGAGGAAGGCGAGCAGGAAGAACAGAACCAGCATCTGAGGCACAAAACCGAGAACTGCGCCGACACCGGCGACGATACCGTCTATAATCAGGCCGTATACCCAGCCTTCTTCGTCAACGCCCATCTTTGTAAGAAGATCGCCTACAAGCACGGGAACGCCGGGTACCCAGGTGCCGTACTCCGCGGGATCGGGTGCGTCAAATTCTCCGGTGGACTCTCCGGTCTCCTCATCAAGGGCAAAAGCGCCGCTTGCTTCCAAAGCTCCGTCAATGTCATAGACCTCATGATTCTTGCTTTCCATAAGGTCGGGGCCGTATGATCCGTAAGCCTCCTCAAAGGCTTCGAAATCACTTTCATTAAAGGCATTCAGAAGGTCTCCGCCACCGACAACCTTGTCGTCGGCTTCGGCTGCCTCAAGTACCGCTTTTACTTCATCGGTAAACACATGTTCCTTAGCCCATTCGTCGGTATCGTCTTCATACTTTCCGCTCATTCCGAAGAGGTGGAAACCGTCGCCGAAAAGACCATCGTTTGTCCAGTCCGTTACCCATGTTCCGACAGTAGTCACCGCGATAAAGTATATAAGGAACATTATCACTGCGAAGATCGGAAGAGCAAGCCATCTGTTGGTGACGATCTTATCGATCTTATCGGATTTCGTCTCTCCGGTTTTTCCCTTTTTCAGAACCTTGTTGATTATGCTTCCGATGTAAATATATCTTTCGTTGGTGATGATGGATTCGGCATCGTCGTCCATTTCCTTCTCAACCAGCTTAATATCGTTTTCTATGTGCTCAAGCACCTGCTTGTCAAGCTTTAAGGTTTCGATAACCTTTTCGTCTCTCTCGAAAAGCTTGATTGCGTACCATCTCTGCTGCTCCTCGGGAAGATGATGAACGGTTACCTCCTCGATATGTGCAAGCGCATGCTCCACCGAGCCTTCAAAGGTATGGGCGGGAACCGGTCTTGCGGCCTTTGCAGCCTTTAACGCTCCCTCGGCAGCCTCCATTACTCCCTCGCCTTTAAGCGCCGAGATTTCATAAACCTCGCAGCCGAGCTCTCTTGCGAGCTCTTTCATATTGATCTTGTCGCCGTTCTTTCTGACAACATCCATCATGTTGACCGCGATGACAACCGGAATGCCGATTTCCACAAGCTGTGTCGTCAGATACAGGTTTCTTTCAAGGTTGGTTCCGTCAACTATATTCAGTATGACATCAGGTCTGTCGTTTACGAGATAATTCCTTGATACGACCTCCTCCATAGTATAAGGAGAAAGCGAATAAATACCGGGAAGGTCCATTATGACGACATCATCATGTTTCTTAAGCTTTCCCTCTTTTTTTTCTACTGTTACGCCGGGCCAGTTTCCCACAAACTGATTTGCGCCGGTAAGTGCATTGAAAAGCGTTGTCTTTCCGGAGTTGGGGTTACCGGCAAGTGCTATTCTTATCTTTTCGCTCATCTTACTCCCTCCACCTCTATCATTTCGGCATCGGCTTTCCTGATTGAAAGCTCATAGCCTCTTACCGTTACTTCAACAGGGTCGCCAAGCGGTGCCACCTTGCGGATATAGACTTCAACACCCTTGGTGATGCCCATGTCCATGATGCGCCTCTTTGTTGCGCCCTCTCCGGTCAGCTTCTTTACCCTTACGGTATCACCGATCTTCGCGTCACGTAATGTCATTCCGTTTTTCCTCCTAATCAGACCATTATTTTTTGTGCGAGGACCTCACTGATGGCCACCCGCGACTCTTTTACATTCACGATCACATTTCCGGCGATTTTGGAAACCAGAGTGATTTCACCGCCCGGCACAAAGCCAAGGTTTTCGAGAAATCTTTTTTGTTCCTCACCGCCGCCAATTCTTTTAATTATTTCCGTTTTGCCGATATCGGCCAGAGTCAAAGGCATCATTTCCGCCCTCCTGTAGCTAAATGTAATTATAGTTATATAACACTAACTATTTTCCACACGTTAGTATATACTAACTAAATCCTCCTGTCAACAGTAAATTTGCACAAACTCACACATATTAGTTATATCTAATTTGTATTTTTTCCTTTAATTTGAGTTTAAGCTGTGTTATAATGATTTCAGAACTGAAACCATGGAGGGTTTACACATGAAATTCAATCAATCTGCCGAGGATTATTTGGAGACTATACTTGTCCTGTCAAAGAAGCTGCCTGTTGTCAGATCGGTAGATATCGCCACCGAGATGAGCTTTTCCAAGCCCAGCGTCAGCCATGCAATGAAAAATCTGAGAAATCAGAATCATATAACCGTTACCGACGCCGGCTTTATCTACCTGACCGAGAGCGGCAGGAAAATTGCGGAATCGGTATATGAAAGGCATCTGTTTTTTAAAAACGCCCTGATCAAGCTCGGCGTCACAGAAAAGGTTGCCGAGGATGATGCCTGCAACATAGAACATGTGATCAGTGCGGAAACCTTTGAGGCGATAAAAAAATATGTCACGGAACGCGAAAACAAAAAATGATGCAGTCAAAAACCGCCGCAGACAAAACCCGCGGCGGTTTTTATTATTCCAAATTTATTATTTGTTTACTATCGCACCCTCTGCACCGCTTGAAACCATTGCGGCATATCTCTTAAGATATCCGGAAAGCTCCTTGGTCTTCGGAACGAATTCCTTCATTCTTCTGTCGATCTCATCCTGGGGAACCTTAAGCTCAAGCTTGTTTCCGGGGATATCGATTGAAATGATGTCTCCGTCCTGAACGATTCCGATCATACCGCCGTTAGCGGCCTCGGGTGAAACATGGCCGATGCAGGCACCTCTTGTGGCACCGGAGAAACGTCCGTCGGTGATGAGCGCAACACTTGAACCAAGTCCGCGTCCCATGATGGCGGAAGTGGGATTGAGCATTTCTCTCATGCCGGGACCTCCCTTGGGACCTTCGTAGCGGATGACAACAACATCGCCGGCAACGATCTTTCCGGAATCGATTGCTGCCTGTGCCTCTTCCTCGGAATCAAACACCTTTGCCGGTCCTTCATGTACAAGCATTTCGGGTACTACTGCGGAACGCTTTACAACGCCGCCGTCGGGAGCAAGGTTTCCGCGGAGCACTGCGATACCGCCTGTCTGCGAATAAGGATTGTCGATCGGTCTGATGACCTCGGGATCACGGTTTACATGGCCTTTGATGTTCTCTCCGACTGTCTTTCCGGTACAGGTCATTACATCGGTCTCGATAAGGCCCTTCTTTGAAAGCTCATTCATTACGGCATATACGCCGCCTGCCTCGTCAAGATCCTCCATGTAAGTACGTCCCGCAGGAGCAAGATGGCAAAGGTTGGGAGTCTTCTCGGAAATTCCGTTTGCAATGTCAAGGTTAAGCTTGATGCCGCATTCATTAGCGATCGCGGGAAGATGAAGCATCGAGTTGGTAGAGCAGCCGAGCGCCATATCAACCGTAAGGGCGTTCTTAAATGCCTTCTCAGTCATGATATCGCGGGGCCTGATGTTTTTCTTCACAAGCTCCATTACCTGCATGCCGGCACGTTTGGCAAGCTCAAGCCTTGCGGAATATACGGCAGGAATTGTTCCGTTGCCGCTGAGTCCCATGCCGAGAACTTCGGTAAGGCAGTTCATTGAGTTTGCTGTGTACATACCGGAGCAGGAGCCGCAGGTAGGACAGGTCTTGCACTCATATTCAAGCAGCTCTTCATCCGAAAGCTTTCCGGCATTATAGGAGCCTACTGCCTCAAACATGCTTGAAAGCGAGGTCTTCTTTCCTTTTACGTGGCCTGCAAGCATCGGACCGCCCGATACGAAGATCGTCGGAACGTTCAGTCTTGCGGCTGCCATCAGAAGTCCGGGCACGTTCTTGTCGCAGTTGGGAACCATAACAAGCGCGTCAAAGCCGTGAGCGATCGCCATGCACTCCGTCGAGTCTGCGATAAGGTCTCTTGTCACAAGCGAGTACTTCATTCCGACATGGCCCATTGCAATACCGTCGCATACTGCGATCGCAGGGAATACTATCGGTGTTCCGCCTGCCATTGCAACGCCCATTTTAACTGCTTCAACTATCTTGTCAATGTTCATATGGCCGGGAACGATCTCGTTGTAGG
>DFFN01000226.1 GCA_002369525.1 Lachnoclostridium sp. UBA3775
GGTCTTCCAGAACTACGCGCTCTACCCCCATCTCACGGTTTTGGAAAACATCGCTTTTCCGCTGGAAGTCCTCCGGGTTCCCAAAAAAGAAAGACTTGAAAAAGCCGAAAAGATTGCGTCCCTCGTCCACGTGGAAAACCTCCTCAAAAGATTTCCCGGTCAGCTTTCGGGAGGCCAGCAGCAGAGAGTGCTGCTTGCAAGGGCACTTTGCTCCACAAGGAAATTGCTGCTGTTAGATGAGCCTGTTGCCGGACTCGACCCGAAGGTTACGGCAAACATGTATGAGCTGGTTGACGGGCTTAACAAGAGCGGAGTCAGCATAATCATGATATCTCATGATATCGGAGCTGCAGTAAAATATGCCTCCCATATACTCCATATAGGAAAGAAAATATTTTTCGGCACCAAAGATGAGTATCTGAACAGTACTCTGGGCAAGCTGTTTACGGAGGTGGAATACTGATGAAAATGCTTCTTGATTATTTACAGTATCCTTCCGTTCAGAGAGCGATCATAGTCGGAATACTTGTTGCGCTGTCTTCCTCGCTGCTCGGAGTAACCCTGGTTTTGAAACGCTTCTCGTTTATCGGTGACGGTCTTTCGCATGTGGCCTTCGGCGCGATGGCTGTAGCGGGCGTGACTGGGCTCACAAACGATATGGTGATTGTCCTTCCGGTCACGGTAATATGTGCGATACTTCTTCTGAGGGCAGGCCAGAATACAAGGATAAAGGGCGATGCCGCGATCGCGATGATATCGGTCAGCGCGCTTGCATTCGGTTATCTTCTGATGAATCTGTTTCCGACCTCGGGTAATGTATCGGGTGATGTCTGTACGACGTTGTTCGGATCGATCTCGATACTCACAATCAAGGAATGGGAACTGTGGCTGTGCATCGTTCTGTCGGTGATCACGGTCGCTGTGTTCATTTACTTTTACAACAAGATATTTGCCGTTACCTTTGACGAGAATTTCGCAAAATCGGCCGGAACCAAGGTGGGAGTATATAATACGGTTATTGCTGTAGTGACTGCGGTTATCATAGTTCTTGCGATGAATCTTGTCGGCTCGCTTCTTATTTCGGCCCTTGTGATCTTCCCGGCGCTTTCCGCCATGAGGATATTTAAAAGCTTTAAAAGCGTAACTGTTGCATCTGCGGTGATATCGGTGCTCTGTGCCATCATCGGACTGCTTGTTTCGATAATGGCGGGAACTCCCGTCGGCTCGACCATAGTGGCGGCGGATGCGGGCGTTTTCATAATATGCGAGATTGCCGGAATTGTGCTGAAAAGATAATTTACAAAGGAAGTGGAAGATGAAAAAGAAATTATTTGCAATTATGTTCCTGACCGCACTTGTGCTCTGCGCCTGCGGCTCTGACGGAAACAAAAACAGAATCAAGAACGGTACCAAGAGTGTGAACGATGTACTGCAGGAACAGAATCAGAAGACTTCGAAGGACAATAAGGATTCGAGACCTGCGGATTCCGATCAGGAAGATGAAAATGCCACGGATGATACTGCGTCAAAGTCAACTCCCGATGAGCTGGTGCCTGCCGGAAATGTGCCGCCGACAGAGGAACCCGAGGAATATGATAAAATCGATGTCGATCTTACAAAGATGAGCGCAACGATGGTATATACGGAGGTTTATAATATGCAGTCGGAGCCTGATAATTATGAGGGCAAGATTGTGAAAATGAAGGGTACAAGCGGTTATTTCCTTGATGAGGATACAAATGTGTACTATTTTGCCTGCGTGATCCAGGACGCGACCGCATGCTGCGCCAACGGTATAGAATATGAACTGAACAAAAACTATAAAATCCCTCTGGATTATCCGGAAATGGATGATGAGATCACCGTTGTCGGAAGATTTGAAACATATATTGAGGGAGATTATAAGTATATCAGATTAAAAAACGCCAATCTTTTAGAGGATAAAGGCTGAATAAGTATAAAATAATACAAAAAGTGGAAAATTCAATGCAACTATACTGAAAAAATTAGGGTTTTTTTCTTGCGCAAGATGGATTATATTATCCTCAAAGGCTGTGCACAGCCTCGAAAAACCTAATTAGGAGGACTTTAGAATGTTTAAGAAAATGTTCAAGAAGATTGCAGTAGTTGCATGTGTTGCTTCACTTGCAGTCGGAACAATTGCCGTAGCTAATGCTGGCAGTTATAATGCTGAATTTGGAGCTTTCTTCAATGATCCCAGTGAAGCTACTGACGATGACGGTGGCTGGCTTAACCTTGGCGATGCTGCTAAGACAACATTTACTGATGACGGTTCAGTAGCAACAATTACCGTTGAATTAGCTGAGGAAAGATCATTTGAAGGAAGTTATGCAGCTATACTTACAGATTATCCTTTTGATGAAGAAGATCTCCCCGATGCTAAGCTTATCTCCATCAAGCTTGATGGCAAGGAGTACAAGCCCACAACTCAGTATCTTAACCAGGAAGGTCTTAACGACAAAGACGGTAATGCAGGTCTTAGAATTAATATCTGCAATCATTGGAATAGTGATATTACTGAACAGCCTCTTGACCTTGAGGATATCAAGGATGTTAAGTTCAAGAAAGTTGAAGTTTCATTCAGCTTAAAGAGCGCTGATGCAGCAGCTGAGTCTTCATCTTCTTCTGCTGAGTCTTCAACAGGTACAGATACTGCTACAAAGACCGGTGACAGCACTATGGTTGCAGTTCTTGCAGTTGTAGCACTTCTTTCACTTGCTTTCCCTTGAAGAATAGCCGATGGATTTCATGATCATGATGAACTGATCATGAAGAAAATCGACGATCTCGCGTACCTGCCTGCCCTGCGAGATACGGTTGAGAGCGTAGGAGTATTCGGCGAAGGGAATGTTTGACGCATTATAAAGTATCAGGAAATGTTCCCTGACACCGAAGTAAATATTGGTAAGAATATCGACCGCCGTCTGCCTGTCGTTTAGGTTTTGGCAAAGCCTGATATTAAGCTCCGTAAGCGTTTCATTCAGATTGTTCCGGTCGAAGAGCTGGATAAGACCGACTATATCCTTTGTGGTCGACCTTATGAAATCGTCGTCGAAGCATACGGAGTTATCCGGAGCATTCTCCGGTTTGCTGCTTCCGAGTGTATGTACGAGCGCGGGCATAAAGAAGCGGCTGTTATACGCAGTTATCGCCTCGCGGTAGGATATGCCGAGGTCTGCGAAGCACGACACGATGCAGCCTCTCGCAAGAAAATATGAATCGAGAGGGGAGCCTTTTTCAAGGGCATGTTCGTTGCTGGCGGATTCAAGACGATTTAATATTTCCTGAATGGTCTGCACCGCATGCTTTCCTATGAAAATAATACAGTGGTGTCCGCCGACATTTACTTCTTCATAGGACATTTCGGCGTGTTCAAACACACGTACGATGTCAAGCAGATTATACTCGAGCGGTTTCGGGGAATAACGGAACTGATCGCACAGAAGGACCATATAGGTGTCCGAGTATATATAAACTGATCGAAGGTGCAGCTCCGGAATACTGGTATAGCCGTTGATCGATCCGACAAGCATGGCCCTGCGGAGCCGTCGGATCTCGTCAGTATAGGTCCGTTCCATTATTTCCCTCCTTTCCATGAAAAATCATAAAAGATGTCACAATTATATGGTATAAATGTCAAAAAATCAATGCATTATTTATATTGAGGCAAAAAAAACTTGAAAATTTTGTAACAAAGGTATATTCTATATACTGTATTGTGTAATACTATTGTAATATAAAAGCAGTGTTGGTTAAACATTACGGAAAGGACAGACTGATGAAAAAACCGAAGTTCGCAAGCACCATGAGCCTTCTGACCGCTGCTTTTGTTGTTGTTCTTTTTATTTTTATCCTTAATGAAATCAAGAGAAGTGCATATAAGGATGATTCCGAGATCCAGGACGGTTACTACAATGTAAGCGTTGGAGAAAAAGAATATAAAAACGTGAAACTGTCGGAACTCACCTTTCCGACCGTCGAAAAGGGAACACTCATCACATATTCCACCGTTCTAAAAGGAAATACGGTTGACAATCCGATCATAATGCTTTATTCAGTACATTCGGCCATAAAGGTATATCTTGACGATAAGCTGATACATGAATACGGCGATACGGACTGGCATATGCTGGGCTACGGATACATGAATGTCGATCTGCCGGATGATTATGCCGGAAAAACCATCAGGATTGAGCAGATCGTAAACGAGAGCGGTGAGGTTTCTTCGATTTATTATCCGAGAATCTATGATTCGAGGCATCTTCTTCATGATACTCTTGACAAGAATATCACGCCTCTTGTGATAGATATATCATTGCTTGTGATCAGTCTTACGATAATGCTGATCTCAATGCTGTTCATGAACATTCTTCCGTCGCTTAAAAACCTTGTGTGGCTTGCGGTTTCGTTCTTCTGCATGGGCCTTTGGGAGCTTTGCAGCTATAACCTGATCTGGCTGTTTTCCGACAATCTGGCGCTTCGCGGTTATGTCGAATACTGCTCGCTTTACATTGCTCCTTTCTTCCTTACGCTCTATTTCTTCGATGATTTCTATCTGAAGGAAAAAGGAAAAACAAGGTATTTATATGCCGTTATACTTGCGCTTCAGGGCATATTCCCCGTGCTTGCGCTGCTGCTTCATTTTACGGATGTGAGACATCTGCCGTGTATGCTGCTTTATAATCATATCCTGCTGTTTGTGGATATAATCATGATACTTTTCATGGTCATCAGGCAGATAAAGAGAAAAGAGGCAATGCACAGGAGCATGCTGGTAGGAATTACCGTGCTGATCGCTTTCGGAATCTGTGATCTTGTGCGCTTCAACTTTTTCAGGTATGTGAAAAAAAGCTCACAGGTGCATTATACAAGCTATCTTCTCATGGGCTTTTTCGTGTTCATGATAACTATGATAATAGACTTTTTCATGAACCAGCGTAAGGGTCTTTACCTTGAGGCGAGAAATGATGCCCTTAACCGCCTTGCCTATGTCGACATGCTTACCGACATTGCAAACAGAAGACGCTGCGAGGAGGTTTTTGATGAGCTGGTCGAAACGGGGGAAATCTTCGGTATCATCAGTTTTGATATGAACTATTTAAAGCTTACCAACGACAAATACGGACATATGGAAGGCGACAGGCTGCTGACGGATTTTTCATCTCTTATCTCAGGTGTGTTTTCGGAATACGGTACCGTCGGACGTATGGGCGGAGATGAGTTCATCGTTATATTAAGAAATGTTGATAAGCTGCAGTTTGAGCTTCTGGAACAGAAGCTTGAGGAAAAGAGGCTTGAGATCAGTAAGGACAGGAAGCCCTTCCCGATAAACTATGCCTATGGCTACTGCAGAAGCGACGACAGTGAACTCGAGATCAAGGACGGCAGCAGGAAGGCTGTCAATGAGGTATATAAAATTGCCGATGCCAGAATGTATGAAAACAAGCTGGCAATGAAAAGAAAGTACAGTCCCATGCCCGGAGAACCCGGCTGGGAGGGTGAAATAAATGGATAATGCCGAGAGGATAGCAAAAACGATTGTATATCCGGACGGGCGCAGCGAGGAAGCGGAAGCTGTCGTTATTTCGGAGCATGAGCTTACGATAATCGTAAATGAAATGCCGGTATGCAGACTGATCTGCACAAAAAGCAATCTAAAGGAGCTGGTATACGGAAGGCTTCTTACGGACGGGATCATTGCCTGTGCGGATGATATACGATCCGTGCACTTTTGTGAATCGGAAAACAGGGCAAGGGTTTTTACCGCCGGGGATGTTTTTCTTGAGGAAAAGCCCGGGACCGAACCGAGCTGCTGCACGGGAAATAGGGTATTTGCTTCGAAAAAGGGTGATAAAATACTTAAAGAGATTCCTCGCAGTAGCTACAGACCCGAGTGGGTCTTTGGCATGGCAGAAGAGTTCGGAAAGGATACCAGGCTCCACACGGCAACGGGAGGATGCCATAACTGCATACTTGCGAAAAACGGAAAAACCCTGTTTGTGTGTGAGGATATCGGAAGGCACAATGCTGTTGACAAGGCAGTGGGTTATGCCGTTATAAACCATATCCCGCTTGATGAATGCATGCTGTTTACATCGGGGCGCGTTCCGGTCGATATGACGGAAAAGGTGATCGCAGCCGGTATTCCTGTTTTGGTTTCCAAGTCTGTGCCCAGCTACGAATCGGTTCAGATGGCAAAAAAATATGGCCTCACCCTGATAAACAGGGCGTGGCCGGATAAATATGAAATATTTCACTGATGCTTTAATATGCACAGAACCTCGACGTTTGCGGTGCGAGGGAACATGTCGTAGGGCTGAATGTGTTCTGTCTTGTATTTCTTTGAGGTAAGAAAACGCAGATCCCTTGCGAGCGTTGCGGGATTGCATGAAATATATATGAGTTTTTCGGGCTTCATCTTCGCAACGGCATTAAGAAAGTGATCGGAAGTTCCGCTCCTCGGCGGGTCCATTATTATACAGGAGTAATGCAGGTCGGCGCCGATTGCAGCCTGCAGGAAATCTCCGGCATCTTCGTCTATGAAACGCAGGTTGTTAAAGCCTGCGTTTTTGGCGCTTTCCCTTGCGTCCCTTACCGCCGCGGGATTAAGCTCGACTCCGGTCAGCTCCTTCGCGCCCGATAACTTTGCTGCGGTCATGGCAATGGTGCCGATGCCGCAGTAGGCATCGAGTATGTTATCTTCCTTTCCGATTCCGGAAAGCTTCACCGCGTCTGTATAGATTTTTTCGGCCATCTCGGTGTTTATCTGGTAGAAGGACTTTGCGGAAATGTGAAATTTTATGCCGCAAAGCTCATCGCATATATAGCCCGGGCCAAACAGCAGCTCTTCCTTGTCCCCGAGGACAAAGGAGGTTTTTTTGTTGTTGAAATTCAGTATTACGGTCTTTACACAGGGATGCTTTTTCCTTATCTCGTCGGTCAGCTTATGCTTTTCGGGGAAAATTTTCGAACCGCACACAAGGCATACAAGGGTATCGCCGTTTTTTGCAATGCGGAACAGCACGTGGCGCAGGGTGCCGCGTCTGTTATCCTCGTTATAGGGCGGAAGATGGTAGTCATCCATAAACCTGCGGATGGTTTTCATTATTTCGGCTGCGGCCGGTCTTTCGATCGCACATTCGTTTATCGGTATGAGATTGTGGGTGGTTTCTTCGTAAAGGCCTGAAGTCACCCTGCCTTTTTTGTTTAAAGAGAGGGTGGCATGTACCTTGTTGCGGTAATGTAAAGAGTCGGCTTCGTTCATGCCGAGACACTCCTTCACTTCGCCGAAATCAGACAGAAGGCCTTTGCATACGTCGGTTTTAAGCCGCAATTCGTTTTCGTAAGAAGTATGGAGGAAGCTGCAGCCTCCGCAGCTCTCATAAACAGGGCAGACCGGAGTTATCCTGTTTTCCGAAATTTCGGTTATCTTCTCAACCTTTGCCCTGCCCTTGCCTTTGCCGTAGAGCAGGCTTACCTCAGCCTTTTCGCCGGGCAGCAGTCCCGAGGTTTCGAAAACGGCATTGTTAAAGGTAAAAACCGAATTGAAGTTTTCGTTTAGCCCTCGGCATCGTATTGTATAATTCTTGCTCATGTCTTTACCCTCCGTCAGATGAAGCTCTTGATACATTATAGCATATATTTTGGCAAAATATAACTGTTTGGGGATAAAAAGTTTAGTGAAAGTATAGATAAATAATTGACTTTAAGATTCTTATTTGATAAAATGAATACGTCTACAGAGTAGATATGTACTTTTTGTATACAAATATCCGATTGGAGGCTTTTGATGGCTATTATCTAGTTGCTAACGGAAATGTTCATTTTGTGAATTGAAACTAGAATAGTGTAAATGGTATAAGAAGATGAAATATGATAAACTTCATGTCTTTTTCGTGATTTGCATTATTTCAGTCCTTTTTGTAGGATGCAGGAGCAAACAAAAGGAAAACGGTTTTGATGATGGAAAATACAAAAAAATTTCTGTCAATGAAACATATTCCAAAATGTCAAGGGGATTTGATGCCGGCATATATTCTGAAAATTTGAATGAAAGCAGAATCCCCATATCCCAATGTAAAGAAATCTATTCTGATGAAGTCAAGGATGTACAGTCAAAAGATTTCGGCAAAATAGATTTTTCGAGTGCTGTTTTTGGCTCTTTTGAGGAACTCGAAAGCGTAACTGTTCTTACACAAAATATATACGATGCAATGAGTGTAGAAGACGGTATTCAAGCTTTTGAAAATGAAATTAAAAAACTGCATCTGGAAAAAACGGTTGACCTGAAGAAAGAATTAAGAGATTCGGGCAGCGAAGTAGCCGAAAATCCGGATGATCAAGGTGAGCCGTATCCTTATTACAGGCCATCGGTATTTGAAAATAAGGATAAATTTTCATCGGCGGCATTTTTCTTTATTGCGACTCCGGATGTTGCTATTCAGATGAATGGACTTGGGTTTTATTCGTTCAGCGATGCAACGATCCCTAAGTATCTTGATAATCAAGTTTCTCCTGCTTTAGATGCTTTTGGAGCTAGCTTTGAGGAGGCCGAAGTCGTTGAAAGTGGTATTTTTTCAGACTTAAAAGATAAAAGCTATGAATTGTTAAACGGCAGTACTACTATTGCTGAGAGTGCTGACTGCGTACTGAAGTATTTTCAGGAGGGTACGCCACTGGCAATTGCAGATGATATAAGCCTTGAAATAGAAAAAGTGACGGTGTATAAAGTTAAAGATATTTATGCCTACGCTTTTGATATTACAAGAAAATATAAGGGGATTTCTTTCTCTTATGCGTCAGCAGGCAATTATAGTTCTCCGCGTATGATGGCACATGATACTAAACAGGTTTTTACAATTACAGGTGATAGTGTTAATGCTTACTGGGGAACAAATCCGGCAAAAAAGATGAAAAGCTCAATTGAGGAACAGACCAGTATTCTTTCCATGGAACAGGCTGCGTATATAGCAGATACTGCTTTGGCAAAAAATGTACAGGCTGTTATTTCGTCAGTAGATTTTCAATATGTATCTTTGTATTTGACTGATAATGATGGCGCAACATTTCCATGCTGGAAATTTTCCGGAAAAAGCACAAGAGATAATCGCAACATAAATATTTACGTTGATGCCTTAACGGGCGAAACCTTTTATGAAACTTTTGTAAATGAAAACAATTAGAGTCTTAAAAAACAGATTTTGTGAATCTTTATACCTGCCATACCTTATTATAGGTGTGGCAGGCATTACTTTATTATGCTTTTTCAGTCAATTGTTTACGGATGTTTCCGGTGAAAAATATACAATTATACAGTTTTTGCTAAAAAACAATAAGAAAGAACTTTCCTTAAATAACAGTATTTCATACTATACGATAATAAATGCCGGAATGAATGGTTGGATTGAAATTTTTGGACCTGCATTCCTTACCATGTCATATGCTTTACAAACATCTGCCGAATATAAAAACCGAGCATTAAACTACACTCTTCCTCGTGAAGGGTTGAAGAATTATGTTACAACAAAATTGGTTTCATGCGTGATTTCCGGAGGAATAATACTTGCTCTGGGATTTCTTACTTTTTGTATATTATGCATTCCCTTTCAGGGAGATCTTATGCCTGCAGATAAAGACAATCTGAAGGTGATTTTTTACGGATTAGACGCAAATAATAAAGCCATGTTTTACATATACAGATTTATCAGATTGTTTTTGCTTGGTATGTATCTGACTATTCCGGGGATAATAAGCTGTATTTTCTTTAAAGACAGGTATATTCTGTTTTTTTTACCTGTTCTTATCAGTTACATATACTCTCAATCATTGAATTACCTGATTTCGAAAGCAATCTATAAACAAGACTTTAACATGATTAATAAATTACAGAAAATATCATTCAATAATATAAAAATGATACCAAATAACAAACAGCTATTATTATATTTTGCATTACTTATAGTCTGTATCACTACGCTTATTTTACTATGTTACTTTGTTGTAAAAAGAAGGAATAGGAGGGGAACTTATGCTTAATATTAAAAAAGGACTCCTCATAGCTGTCAATGAGTTGAGATATTTATTGTTTAATACAAAACTAATAATTGTACCAATTCTTTTAATATTGATTTATTCAATAGTTGTGGAACCACTGAAAGAATGCTGCGTGGAAATGGGCGGAAAAATGTCTTTCTTTGAACCTTTTCTTGCTTTAACAAGTTCAAGCTTTGTTATATTATTGCTTCCGCTTGTGTTTGTTGCTATACTTGCCGATTTTCCCAATGTAGGTATTCCTGAAATACCAAGAGTGATAAAGAGTAACAAAAGAACCTGGGTGTTTGGATGTATACTCTTTTCTGCAATGGCCATATTGCTGTTCTTGGGGCTTGTTCTTTTGGCTACTATGCTCATGCTGGGAAAAAACGGCGCCATTACTGCTGATTTCAGCGATACGGTGACTAAATATTTATCTGTGTTTCCTGAAAAGAATAAAAGCGTAGTAGCGGAACTGCTTCCGGCAAACCTGTACAATCAAATGTATCTTTATGAGGCTTTCCGGCTTAACATAATAACGCTTTTTTTATATCTTTTTATCTTTACGAATATTCAGATATTAGCCACTGTGCTTAATAAAAGGATATTAGGAATTGTTATAAATATATTGATTATTGCGATAGGAACTTTGACTGTTTCAATTCGGTTGCCTTTAATGTGGCTTTTTCCTATGGCTCATACAGTACCCTGGATTCATTTTGAGGAGTACTTGAGCAAACCGGTTTACCCGATGGAATATTCGCTGATTTATCTTATCACGTTTAATATGATACTAATACTGTTATCATTTGTGTTTGCAAGAAATTATAGTGTTATGGATAATGTTGAGTAAATGATATATAATATAGCAGGAGATAAGCGAGAATGATTACGATTTACTCATTGAGTTTGAAAATAAAAAAGAGACAGATATTAAAAAACATTAACATTGAGATACAGAACGGACTTGCATATGGTTTGGTCGGTAATAACGGATGCGGAAAGACCATGCTTATGAAATGTATTGTGGGTCTTATTAAACCTACTGAAGGAAAAGTTGTAGCTGATGGTAAAATCATAGGAAAAGATGTTGATTTTCTTGAAGACGTGGGGCTTATCATTGAAAATCCGGGCTTTGTCTCTTTTTATTCCGGATTTAGAAACCTTAAGTCTTTGGCATATATCAATAATAAAATTGATGACAATAAAATAAAGGAGTGTATGAAAATATGCGGGCTTGATCCGGAGTTGAAATTATCTTTAAAAAAATATAGTTTAGGAATGAAGCAAAGGTTGGGAATAGCACAGGCAATAATGGAAGACCCGCAATATCTGATACTGGATGAACCCATGAACGGTCTTGATAAAAACGGAGTAAAAGATGTAAGAAAGATACTACTTGATTTAAAGTCATCCGGAAAAACGATAATAATGTCAAGTCATAATGCCTCAGATATAGAAAGTATCTGTGATGTAGTGTTTGAAATGGATGGGGGCGAGATTATATAAAAATTTCTTTACATGGCAGGCCTTAATTGGTAGAATGTAAGAAGAACCGGAAAGGATCAAAAATATGAAAAAGAGCCAGCCTATCATAAAAGCCATAGCCCTGCTCATAGTGACGGCAGTACTGATTGCCGGAGTAGTGGTTTTCGGAAACCGTAAAAAAAATGAATCGTCTGAAGCAAATGAAGATAAGCTTTTAGAGGAAACTGCGGAGCCCACATCGGAGCTTGCCGCAGAGACGACAATACCGACGACGGAACCCACCCCGGAACCGACAACAGAGCCGACGACAACACCGACGACGGAACCCACCTCGGAACCGACGACTGAGCCTACCTTGGAGCCGACGACTGAGCCTACCTCGGAACCTACAGCAGAACCGACGAAGGAGCCCGAGCCCACAAAGGCACCCTATAAGAAATATGAGGTGAAGGAGCTTACTGCGGCCGACGATGCACAGGCTCCGATCATACTGAACATCACCAAAAATCCGGTGCTTGTTAAAGGCAATGATTTTGTGCTGTCGAAATATATTTCCTATGCCGATGACGTGTGCCGTGACGTAAAGCTTGCGGTTACCGGAAGCGTTGACACTGCCGTTCCGGGAGATTACCCGCTTTCCCTGATACTTAGGGACGATGCCGGACATGAAACTTCGGCTTCGATGAACGTAACGATACTGGCCGAAGCTCCGGAAAAGAAACCCGGCGGTGGCGGCGGTACCGTGACAAAGGAACAGTTCGGCGATTTCATGGCAAATTACAAAAACGAGAACACCATGGTCGGGATCGACGTATCAAAATGGCAGGATAAGATCGATTTTGAAAAAGTTGCGGCAGCCGGCTGCGGGTTTGTGATGATAAGGCTCGGCGGCTATGACGACGGTTCAACCTACACCGACAAGTTTTTCAAGGACAACATCAAAAATGCCAAAGCGGCCGGCCTTAAGGTCGGAATATACTGGCATGCGGAAGAGAGCAGTGTCGAAGAAGTAAGGAACAATGTAAAATATCTCCTTGGCGTTCTCGACGGCGAAAAGCTTGATCTGCCGGTGGCATATGACTGGGAGGATTTCTCGAAATTTCCCTCCCATAAGATGTCGATGTACGATCTCAATGCCTGCTTTGAGGTATTCTGCGACGAACTTGAGGAAGCGGGTTATAAGGCCTGCATCTACAGCAGCAAAAACCCTCTCGGTTACATGTGGAAAAACGAAAGAAACCACCCTGTGTGGATGGCTCATTACGTTAAACAGAGCAACTATGAGGGCGAGTATTTCATGTGGCAGCATTCCTGCACGGGACGTATTGACGGAATCAACGCAGATGTCGATCTTGACGTACTTTATCTTGACAGAACAGAGGTATAAATATTATAATATACCTTAGTATAATTTTTTATAAAGGAAGGTATTTACCCAATGATGAACAACACCCCCAAAGCAAAGATCGGTATTGTTGCAGTCAGCCGCGATTGCTTCCCCGAGAGCCTTTCCGTGAACAGAAGAAAAGCCCTCGTAGCAGCCTATAAGGCAAAGTACGATGCCGACGATATCTATGAGTGTCCGGTATGTATCGTTGAAAGCGAAACACAGATGCTTGAGGCACTTGAGGATATCAAAAAAGCAGAATGCAATGCACTCTGTGTTTATCTCGGAAACTTCGGTCCCGAAATTTCCGAAACCATGCTCGTTCAGAATTTTGACGGCCCCGCAATGATCTGTGCGGCAGCCGAAGAAAGCCAGAACGATCTCTCGGACGGAAGAGGCGATGCATACTGCGGCGTTCTCAACGCATCCTATAACCTTGCACTCAGGAATGTAAAGGCTTATATCCCCGAATATCCCGTGGGAGATGCCGATGCATGCGCTGACATGATCCATGACTTCGTGCCTGTCGCAAAGGCTCTGTATGCTCTCAAAAACCTTAAGATCTTTTCTTTCGGTCCCAGACCTCTCAACTTCCTTGCATGTAATGCTCCGATCAAGCAGCTTTACAATCTCGGCGTAGAGATAGAAGAAAACTCCGAGCTTGATCTTTACGAAGCATTCCTTAAGCATGAAGGCGATGCAAGAATCCCCGAGGTTGTTGCCGATATGGAAAATGAACTCGGAAAAGGAAACAAGAAGCCCGAGATACTTTCAAGACTTGCACAGTATGAGCTTACCCTTCTCGACTGGATCGAGGCACACAAGGGCAAGGCTAAATATTTCTGCATCGCAGGAAAGTGCTGGCCCGCATTCCAGACCATGTTCAAGTGCGTTCCCTGCTATGTAAACAGCCGTCTGACAGGACGCGGAATCCCCGTATCCTGCGAGGTTGATATTTACGGCGCTCTTTCAGAGTACATCGGAACCGTTGTCAGCGATGACATCGTTACCCTTCTTGACATAAACAATTCCGTTCCTGCGGACATGTACAAGGCATCTATTGAGGGAACCTTCCCTTATACCCACAAGGATACCTTCATGGGCTTCCATTGCGGAAATACCTGCTCAAAGAAGATGGCAAGCTGCGAGATGAAATACCAGAAGATCATGGCAAGAAATCTTCCCATCGAGGTTACAAACGGAACCTTGGAGGGCGATCTTGCTCCCGGACCTATCACCTTCTTCAGACTTCAGTCCACTGCAGATGCACAGATCCGTGCATATGTTGCGCAGGGTGAAATTCTTCCCGTTGCCACCAAGTCTTTCGGCGGCATCGGTGTATTCGCGATTCCCGAGATGGGACGTTTCTATCGTCATGTGCTTATCGAGAAGAACTTCCCTCATCACGGTGCTGTTGCTTTCGGCCACTACGGCAAGGCGCTTTTCGAAGTATTCAAATACCTCGGCGTAAAGGATATCGGTTTCAATCAGCCTAAGGGCATGATGTATCCCACCGAAAATCCCTGGGGCTAAAAAATAAAAGGATATAACTGCAAAGGGGTGCCGGACTCCGGTGCCCCTTAAAAAACGGTAAGACTAAATGGGTGAAGAAGAAAAAAAAGAAGTCATAGACAAACAGAAGGAAGAAACCATCTTGAGGACCACCAAGGTACTTAAGGTGCTTTTTGTCGTGCTTGCGATTTCTGTGGTTATAATGCTGATCTACAGGCTTTCGGCAGAAAAAAAGAAAATAAGCGATACGACGCTTTACATAATGGAAAACTCGGAAAAACACGTCGAATCCCTCGGAAAATACAAGGAGCTTACGTATGTAAGACAGGATACTCTTGTGACCGATGCGCAGATCGATGAAAAAATACAATCATATATCACACAGGGCATACGCTATGAAAAGCTCGATGACAGGATGGGAAGCCTGCTTGAGCCCGGAGATATCGTAAACTGTACCTATGTTGCGGTTAAGGACGGCAACGAGATAGAAAAAAACACCGGTCTGTTTGAAATCGGCTCGGGAAAATTTGCCGAGTTTGAAAAGGCCTTGGTCGGACATGTTGTGGGGGATACGGTTGAGTTTAATGCCACCGTTCCCGCCGATTATGCTACCGCCGATGACAAGACGGCGCTTGAAGGAGAAAAGCTCAGCTTCTCGGTCACTCTTAACTATGTCTGCATCAGACATGTACCCGAGCTTAACGACAGCTTTGCGGCAGAGATAAGCGACGGCGAATGTATGAAGGTGGAAGAGCTGCATGATTATTTCTATGAAAAAATGAGAAAACGCAAGGAAACCGAGGCCATGGCTGCGATCAAGAGCGAGCTTCTGGCAAAGGTGATCGCAGGTACAAGCTTCAAGAAGCTTGACGGCATGCTCGACCTCGATTTCGATAAAATGAAGGAATATTATGAAACCCTTGCAAAGACCAGGGGAAAAAGCCTTGAGGACTACCTGAAGGACGAAGTGGGCGTTGAGCCGGATAAGTGGAAGAATGATTGCAGAGAGCTGCTGCTTGAAAGCATAAAGGAAAGGCTTGTGCTTCAGCGCGTTGCCGACAAGGAAAAGCTTAAGGTCAAGAAAAATTCCAAGGAATACAAGGAAATGATCGGAGAATACATGGCAAAGGACGGCTACAGCGATGAGGATAAGTACCTTTCGGATATAGGAGAGGACATAGTCCTTTGCAACATGACCTATGAGCTGGCGATCAAGTTCATCATGAGCACCGCAGTGCCCGAATCTTAAGATTTGTGTAAGATGGTCCCGGAAAACTTGTAAAAAAAATTCCGATATGATATAATCACAGATAAGTTAATTTACAGGAGTAATTATGTCTGAAGATAATAAAAATTTTGATGAGGAGTCAGGCTTTAAAGCTTTTCTGGCTCATCCCCGGAAAAAACAGATGCTTGTTTTGACAGCGGTATTCGCAGCCTTGTTTCTGGGAACTCTTATCTGCGTGGCGGTTTTTGTAAAGCCCGCCTCGGCAAAGAAAAGCAGCAGTAATGAAAGTGCGGCGCAACCGAGTCCGGAGGCGACAAAGGCAGCGGAAGATGAGCAGAAGGAATCGGCTCCGAAAAGCAATATTCCGAAAAAAACTTCTCAGAACAACAAGTCCTCGCTTGATGTGACTCTGGTTCCCGGCTATGTTTTCCCGGATGATTCGATAGGCAATCCGAACTATAAGCCGACCCAGGCAGTTACTACGCCTGCCGGCACCGTAACAAAGAAACCGGTACCCACAAAGGCAGCGGACCCGACACCAAAGCCTACAAAGGCGGCAGACCCGACACCGGTACCCACCGTCATTGATGCGAGCCCGACACCTGTCGATGTGATAACACCGGAACCGACGGTTGCCGACATAACGCCGGAGCCTACAACGGAGCCTGTTGAAACTGTTACGCCGGAACCTACGCAGCCTGCCGAAATAACACCGGAACCTACGGCAGAACCTGTTATCACCGAGGAAGCCGTAAACGAAAATCCTTAGTTTTAAATAAATTAAAAGGAGGGAAAGGAATATGGGAATACTGTTCTGGATAATTCTGATGGTGATCCTTCTTGTCATCGAAGCCGCGACCTACGGCCTCGCAACCATATGGTTTGCCGCAGGAGCATTTGCCTCAGCCATTTTCTCAATCTTTGTAAAAGATATGGTATGGCTTGAGTGGGTGATATTCGCCGTCGTTTCCGCGATCACGCTTTTGCTGCTTCGTCCTTATGCTGTCGGAAAGCTGAAGGAAATGAACCGCAGAAACAAGACCGGAATCGATACATATATAGGCCAGACCGCAAAGGTGCTCGAGACCATAAACAATCTTGAGGGTGTCGGAAGGGCTGATTACAAGGGCCAGTCATGGGCTGCCCGTTCCAAGGATGATTCAAAGATCATTGAAAAAGACAAGCTTGTAAGAATACTTGAAATCAAAGGTGTAAACCTTATTGTAGAAGAGATAAAGGAGGCTTAATCATGGTTATACTTGATGCTACAACAGCAATTATCTGGATCGTTGTGATCGCAGTCATCGCACTGGTGATACTCGGCGGTTGCGTAAAAATCGTTCCTCAGGCTCAGGCATTTGTAATCGAACGTCTCGGAGGTTATCTTGCAACCTGGCATGTAGGAGTTCATTTCAAACTTCCGTTCTTTGATTCCGTTGCAAGACGTGTGATCTTAAAGGAACAGGTTGTGGATTTCCCTCCTCAGCCGGTTATCACAAAGGATAATGTTACGATGAGAATCGATACCGTCGTATTCTTCCAGATCACGGATCCCAAGCTTTTTGCCTACGGTGTCGAAAACCCCATCATGGCAATTGAAAACCTTACGGCGACAACACTCCGTAACATAATCGGCGATCTCGAACTCGATGAAACTCTTACTTCAAGAGAAACGATCAATACGAAGATGAGGGCAAATCTTGATGCCGCAACAGATCCCTGGGGAATCAAGGTAAACCGTGTTGAGCTTAAAAATATCATGCCTCCCGCAGCTATCCAGGATGCGATGGAGAAGCAGATGAAGGCAGAGCGTGAAAGACGTGAGGCCATCCTTATCGCAGAAGGCGAGAAGAAGTCCACCATCCTTATCGCAGAAGGTAAGAAGGAATCCGCAATCCTTGATGCGGAGGCTGAAAAGGAAGCAGCAATCCTTCGCGCAGAGGCTAAAAAGGAAGCAACCATCCGCGAGGCTGAAGGTCAGGCTGAGGCTATACTTGCAGTCCAGAAGGCAAACGCACAGGGTCTTATGTTCCTTAATGATGCTGCTCCCGTTGATGCTGTACTTAAGCTCAAGAGCCTTGAGGCTTTCGCAAAGGCTGCAGACGGTAAGGCTACCAAGATCATCATCCCTTCGGAAATCCAGAGCATCGCAGGTCTTGCCAGCGGTGTTGTAGAGGCTGCAAAGGGAGAAAAAAATCAGTAAATATACAAAGGGAGACAATTTAAGATGATACCCAATTCGATACTTAATCAGGAAGCTTTTCTCGGGAAAAGCTTCCTTACGCTTAAAGACTTTTCACCTGCAGAAATACTTTCTCTTATCGATCTTGCGGAAGACCTGAGAAAGAGAAAAAAGGCAGGACAGCGCCCCACGGGCTGTGAGGGCAAGAACATAGCCCTGATCTTTGAAAAGACCAGCACAAGGACCCGCTGTTCATTTGAAGTGGCTGCAGCGGATCTCGGCATGCATTCTACCTACCTTGATCCTTCGGCCTCACAGATCGGCAAAAAGGAAAGCATAAAAGATACTGCAAGAGTGCTCGGACGCATGTTTGACGGAATCGAATACCGCGGTTACGGACAGGAAATCGTTGAGGAGCTTGCAAAATATTCAGGCGTACCGGTATGGAATGGTCTTACCAATGAATATCACCCTACCCAGATGCTTGCCGATGTGCTTACCATACGCGATAATTTCCGGCGCATCAAGGACATCAATCTGACATATATGGGCGATGCAAGATACAACACCGGAAATTCGCTTATGATAGTATGTTCAAAGCTCGGCATGAATTTTACCTGCTGTGCTCCGAAGAAATACTGGCCGAACAAAGCACTGATCGCAGAGTGCGAAGGCTTTGCGAAGGCTTCGGGAGCAGTGCTTAAATTTACCGAGGATGTGTTTGAAGGTACGGCAGACGCAAACGTTGTCTATACAGACGTTTGGGTTTCGATGGGCGAGCCCGATGAGGTATGGAATGAAAGAATCAACGATCTTCAGAAATACCGTGTGACCATGGATGTAATGAAGAATGCCAGCTTTGACGCCATATTCCTGCATTGCCTGCCCGCTTTCCATGATGTTGAAACCGGAATCGGAAGGCAGATAAAGGCAAAGTTCGGACTTAATGAGATGGAGGTTACCGACAAGGTGTTTGAATCTCCATATTCAAAGGTATTCGACGAGGCCGAAAACCGCATGC
>DFFN01000126.1 GCA_002369525.1 Lachnoclostridium sp. UBA3775
ACTGCTCTCTGGAATCCTTGTACTTATGAACCGCGCGAAGTATGGTGATTACTTCTTTCTTTGTGGGGAGCGGTACAGGTCCGCTGACCTCTGCGCCGGTCTTTTTCACAGTCTCGATGATCTTGGCTGCGCTCTGATCTACCAGCTGGTGCTCATAAGCCTTGAGTGTGATTCTCATTACCTGATTAGCCATAAAAAAAGTCGCCTCCTTTTCGTACTTTTCGAAAAAGCACGACAAGCGGTGACTGTACACCCTTCCGTGTGTCTCCTGAGAGACTGCACGTCATCTCTGCCTTTGTGCAGATGGTAATAGTGTTACAGTGACTTGTCGCCAGTTTCCTAACTTGACATTCGCTGGTGCGAGTTCCCTCCGGAATCCCGTAGCAATCTCGCACTTCTTCGCTATCAATGCCACAGCAAGAGATATTCTACAACAGCGGCGTTTTGTAAACAAGTTAATTTTTTCTTATTTTTTAAGGTTTTTTCTTCAGAAAATTAAGTTATACAATATCTGGTACGTCACGGCAAAAAACATACAAGACGGCCGCCAAAAACAGGTGGTTTTTTCATGAGGACTTCGCCGGACTTTCCGGAGAGCCGCAGTGTTTTGACTGGTTTTCGCGGTTTTCTTTTTTCTGTGCAAAAAAGCCGCGCACCTTTGCAACGGTCTCGCGGCAATTTTTAATACTATATTATCTGGTTCAGCGATTATTTTGAAAGATTGTAAACCGCTCTTGCATAAACCTTCGCGGCGCGAAGCAGTTCATCCGCCGTGATATACTCGTTTGCCTGATGCGCACGTCCCGGCTCGTCAGGCGGTTCACAGCCAAAAGCAACCATATTCGGGATCACTTTTGCGTAAGTACCGCCTCCAATAGTAAGCGGATCCCGCATATCTCCCGTCACGTCACGATATGCTTTCAGGAGACTCTTGACAAGCGGAGTATCTGCGCTTACAAACAACGGTTCAGCGGCAGCTGCATGTTTTGCGGTAAGATGCTCTTTCTGCGCCAGTTCCTCAAGCAGCTGTCTGTATTTTTCCGAATTATGTGTTACCGCAAATCGCATATCGCAAAGGAGTGAGCCTTCAGTTTCGTTTATCTGCAGCATATTCGGGCTGACTGTTGTTTCAGACAAGTCGTCCGAAAGCGCAAATCCCATTTCAGAACCGTTTTTGTCGTCAAGCGTCAGGCGGTCGAGCTTGCAAACAAAATCCTTTGCGCCTGCAGGCCCAAATTTCATATCCTTTATATAATGGAGAAGTTTTGTGAGCGCATTATCGCCCTGCTCGGGAGTAGAGCCGTGCGCCGCGATTCCGTATGCTGTTATCAAAATGTCCTCCCCATCAAGCCCGACCATTACATCTTCCGCGTCAGGGAATGAGAGTTCGGCCCCCTCGTTTATTGCAAATCTCGCCTGAGCTTTTGCCGGAACTATGTTTTTGGCAGTTCCGCTTTCAAATGATCTCAGCGTCAGTGGCTCATCTTTTGCATCATCCTGATTCCATTTTGAAGCAAGTTCAAAGTGAAATATCCCCTTTTCGCCGATAACCACCGGCCATTCCGCGTCAGGGGTAAATCCTCCGAGGGGCATTTTTTCTTTTTTGACATATTCTGCAACACCTGCCATTTTTGTTTCTTCATTTGTTCCGAAAATAAAACGCAGCGGCTTTTGAGGCTCAAAGCCGAATTTTTTAAGCGCCGCTGCGCCGTAAAGCGCGGCAAGCACAGGCCCCTTGTCGTCGATAGATCCGCGGCCGAAAAGCTTGCCGTCATCTTCGAAAAGCTCAAAAGGATCGTGCTCCCATTCCTGCGGCTGTGCGGGAACTACATCCAGATGGCCAAGCACTGCATAAAAATTTCCGTCGCTTCCCTCAACGTCGCCCATATCCGCTATTCCGTAATAATGCTCGTTTCTTACAGAAAAGCCAAGCCTCTCGGCAATAGAAAGCGCGGATTTTAAAGCACCCTCAACTTCCTCTCCGAACGGAGCATTTTCCGTCCCGCTGCTTTCTGTCGAGTTAAAAGAAACAAGCTTCGCAAGGTCTTTTTTTATTTCTTCCTGTTTTTCAATAAGCCAGTTGTCTATCTGTGTAAAGTCCATGATTTCCTCCTGTGCGGGCAAAAATTCGAGATATTTTGCGAACTATTCGTTAAACTCGTGATATTTTTGCGTTTTTGCGAATAGTTGGGTGTAGAGAAACGCAAAGTGCCTATTTGTGCACCCGTTTTTTCAGCACGCTCGCTTATTTTACTACGATAGAGGTGCATATATCAATAAGTATCTTTCCTGTGCACCCTGAAATACTGATATGCAGCTGCTGGCGTCATCAACTATTCGTTAAACACAAAACTCTCGGGTGCAGAGGAGTGTAGTTTTGTTTCCTCTGCACCCGGCAAGGCGGGTGTTCATGTTCTGAAGCACTATTTAAGGTGCAGAGAAGCGCTATTTTGTTCCCTCTGCACCCGGCAGGACGGGTGTTCATGATTAGAAACACAAAATGCGCAAATCCGGATTCTCCGGAGCTTGCGCATTCTGAAAGTTTCAGAAAAAACGATATTGGTTTTTATCGATATTACTCTTCTGCCGGTTTCATAATCGTTTACTGAATAGTTTCGTTACCGGCTTTATTGCTTTTTCCCGAAAAACTCCTTCGTCAGTTTAATGACAACCGGTGAAAGCAGCAGTATCGCGATGAGGTTCGGAATTGCCATAAAGCCGTTAAATGCGGAGGCCATGCTCCAGGCTACATCAAGCTTGAGCGTGGCGCCTACTACTACAAACAAAACGAATACTATCTTGTAAATGAATATCACTTTCGTGTTCGCGATAAATTCAAAGCACCTTGTTCCGTAAAGCGACCAGCTGATAATGGTCGAGAGCGAAAACAGGATGAGGCAGACAGATACTATGATGACGCTGATCTTCTCTCCGAAAACGCTTCCCATCGACGCCGCCACCAAAGTGCCGTCCGCTCCTTCGCCCCAGTTTATCGTGATGCCGCCTGCATTATGTCCGCACAAAAGTATCAGTCCGGTAATCGTACAGATGATCATGGACGTGACGAATACTTCAAAAATGCCGTACATTCCCTGTTTCACGGGATTGGTTTCGGACGTCGAGGCATGTGCTATAGGGGCTGAGCCAAGGCCGGCCTCGTTTGAGAAACAGCCTCTGCTGATACCCTTTTGCATAACCGTCAACAGCGTGGCGCCTGCTGCTCCTCCAATGACGGATGACGGATTAAACGCTCCTTTAAAAATCATGCCAAAGGCGGTGCCTATCTGATCGAAATTTGAAAAGATAAAGACCAAGCCCGCGACAATATAAGCAATGGACATAAACGGAACCATTTTTTCCGTAACGCTTCCGATGGTTTTTAAACCGCCTATAACAACAAGCGCAACTATCACGGCCAAAACGATGCCGGTAATAAGCCTTATAACGGAAAACGTCGATCCCATAAAAGTGATCTGCGCAGTTTCAATTCCAAAGGCAGACGCGGTGCTTTCAACCGAAGAAGCGATTGAATTGACCTGCGTGGCGTTTCCGATACCGAATGAGGCAAGTATGCCAAACAGGCAAAATATTACGGCAAGCCATTTCCATTTGGCGCCGAGTCCGTTTTTGATATAGTACATCGGGCCGCCGACTCTCTCGCCTTTTTCGTTTCTTTCACGATAATGAACTGAAAGCACTACTTCTGCGTACTTTGTGATCATACCTACAAGAGCGGAAACCCACATCCAGAAGATCGCTCCCGGGCCGCCGATGGCAATCGCTCCGGTAACTCCCACAATACTTCCGGTACCTACGGTGGCGGCAAGGGCTGTCGTCATCGACTGCCAGGGCGTGAGCTCTCCTTTTTCGGCTTTCGTTTTTTTGAAAGCCTTACCGACGGTGTTTTTCAGTGCGTAGCCCAGCTTTCTGAACTGCATGAAACCGGTTCTGATGCTGAAATACAATCCTGTACCCACCAACAAAACAAGAAGCACGGGACCCCATGCCACTTCATTATCTAAAAACGAGACAATTTCACCGAAACTCATACTATCAACCCCCTCAGGATTCTGAGAGGATTATAACACCATGAGTCTTATAAATACATATTTCGGAAGCCTTTTGATATACGAGAGAATTGCATATAGAATATGATGAAAAAGAATATTTTTGACGATAATCAAAAGAGGAATCATGCTACGCCTGCCTTTTGACATGTTGTTTTCATTCCGTTTCAAAAAGACGGCTTTTGATATCTACCAAAGAAGAACCATAAGTCCGATAACAATTCCGAAGAAAACAAGAAAGATCAGCAGGACCAGCAATCCCGCCGAAAGAGACCCCAGGATCTGTGCTCTTTTTTCGCCGCGCGTCAGTTCATTGACTTCCCACGGCCTTTCAGCCTTCCCGGGAGACTCCGCTTCCTCGGGGTCCATTATAATGCCGTCTTCATCCGCGGCATCATCGCCCTTGTCTTTCTCGGATCTGAAAAGAGAGCCGAAAAACGGTTCATCATCAATACGCGACGGAAAAATCAAATTGCGCCGCCGCACTTCACTCATGTCGGCTATGGTTCTTCCGTCGTCGTCATTGTAGGTTTTTTCGTTTTTCCTGGCAGTCATTTGTTATATTCCGGATACGTCATCATAAAGGTGACAATTTACAAAATGTCCGGGTTCGATTTCTTTTTGCTGCGGCGCCTCTTGCTTGCAGATTTCCATACACTGCGCGCAGCGTGTGTGGAACTTGCAGCCGGAAGGAGGATTTGCCGGAGACGGGATGGAACCCTCGAGAACTATGCGGTTCATCTTTGCAGACGGATCCGGGATCGGTATCGCGGAAAAAAGCGCCTTTGTGTAAGGGTGAAGCGGGTTGCGGAAAATATCATCCGTAGCTCCGTATTCGACGAGGCTTCCGAGATACATTACTCCGACGGTATCCGAAATATGCTCGACAACCGACAGATCATGTGAAATAAAAAGATATGTAAGATTGTACTTTTCCTGAAGCTCTTTTAACAAATTGATGATCTGCGCCTGTATTGAAACGTCAAGCGCTGAAACCGGCTCATCGCATACCACGAATTCCGGGTTGAGCGCGAGCGCCCTGGCAATGCAGATACGCTGCCTTTGTCCGCCGGAAAACTCGTGCGGATAGCGGTCCTTATGGAACGGCTGCAGACCGCAGTTGTCCATTATCGTATCAATATAATCATTATATTCTTCTTTTGATACTATGCCGTGTTCTCTGACCGCCTCTCCTATGATCTCGCTGACGGGCATACGAGGCGAAAGTGATGAAAACGGATCCTGGAAAATGATCTGCATCTTCGGCCGAAGATCTCTCATTTCCTTAGGGCCGAGGTCATAAACTTCTTTTCCGTTAAAAAGCACCTGTCCGCCGGTCTTTTCTCCGGAAAGTCGAAGAATAGTCCTTCCGGCCGTAGTCTTGCCGCAGCCCGACTCGCCCACAAGTCCCATACACGAGCCTCGTTTGAGGTTAAAAGTAATCCCGTCAACCGCTTTTACATAGCCAACGGTATGTGAAATAAATCCGCCCTTTATGGGAAAATATTTTTTGAGCGAATTAACCTGCAGGATATACTTGTCATCGGGAACTACAGGCTCAAAAGTATTATCTATTCTCAGCTTTTCATTTAGTTTGCTCATCTTTTTTCCCTCAAGCTTCTTTGTTTTCCTGTTCAAAAAATCTGTAGCAGCTGACTTTATGCGTAGGCGAAAGGCTGATCTCCCCAGGATATTCGCCGTCACATGCCGCGCAGCGCTTCTCGCAGCGATCTCTGAAATAGCAGTAGTCAGGCATATTTACGGGATTGGGAACCTTGCCGGGGATGGAGTAAAGTTTGTCCACTTTTTTTCCGACAACCGGCTTTGACGCCATAAGTCCCTGCGTATAAGGATGCGCCGGATTTGAGAAAATCTCCTGCGCGGTGCCTTTTTCCACTATCCTTCCAGAATACATTACCACAACGTAGTCAGCCATTTCAGCTATAACTCCGAGGTCGTGTGTTATTAGCATAATAGATGAATTGATCCTGTCCTTGAGGTTGCGGAGCAGATCAAGTATCTGCGCCTGTATTGTAACGTCAAGCGCCGTGGTAGGCTCATCCGCGATTATCAGCTTCGGATCGCAGGCAAGCGCCATTGAGATCATAACCCTCTGCCTCATTCCGCCGGAAAGCTCGTGAGGATACATTTTGGCAACTCCGCGGCTGTTGGCAATACCAACCATTTCCAAAAGCTCAATAACCTTTTCGTTGATCCTTTCTTCCGGTATGTTGTCATAATTATGAAGATCAAGCACTTCCTTTATTTGATCGCCGATCTTGAAAACCGGGTTCAGGCTTGTCATCGGTTCCTGGAAGATCATGGATATTTCATTTCCGCGGATCTTCTGCATAGCCTCAATTGGCATTTGCGCAATATCGATGGCCCGGTCGCCTTTGTTGAACCTTATCTCGCCGCTGACTATCTGTCCCTGCGGGCGCTGAAGAAGCTGCATTATCGAAAGACTTGTAACACTCTTTCCGCAGCCCGACTCTCCTACTATGCCGACAGTCTTGCCGATAGGCACTTCAAAAGAAATGCCGTCCACAGACTTTACGGTTCCCACGTCGGTAAAGAAATATGTGTGAAGACCTTCTATTTCAAGCACGTTCCCGGGATCCTTCATCCGGGTCGCAAACTCTGATTCGGGAACTCTTTTTCTTTTATTCTTCTTTTCGAAAGCGTTGGTTATCTTTCTGTTTTCGCGCGATATCCGTCTGGATTCTTTAGCGGAGAGATAACCTTCTTCTTTTTTCTTTGCCATTTTTGTTACCCCCTTATCGCTTCATCTTCGGATCAAACGCGTCTCTTAAGCCGTCGCCGACAAGATTGAACGCCAGAACCGTTGTTAGCAGCAAAACGCCTGCCGGTATCCAGATGAACCAGTAATTTTGAAGAACGTAAGTATTATTTACGTCATTTATAATATTTCCCCATGAAGCAAACGGGAATTTGACTCCGAGACCGAGGAATGAAAGCGAGGACTCGGTAAGTATAGTACCGCCCAGACCCATTGTAACGGAAACGATGGTCTGCGGGATAACATTCGGAATAAGATGCTGCGCGATCCTTCTTTTTACGGAAAGGCCGGTAGCTTCGGTAGCAGTCATAAACTCCTGCTCGCGCAGAGAAAGGATCTGGCCGCGGATCATACGGGCAAGTCCCGGCCACCCGAGTATGCCGAGTATCAGCATAAGATATATCATTCTGATCTTAGGCGGCACGCTGGCATTATCCATGGCAGCGCCGAGAATGATGATAATAGGCATTGACGGAATACAGTAGAAAATATCAACTATACGCATGATGAAATTGTCGACTTTTCCTCCGAAATAGCCTGCAATTCCGCCGAGTATAAGCGCGATAACAGTCGAGATGATCTCAACTATAAAACCGATCAAAAGCGATACTCTTCCGCCGTACATAAGGCGGGTCATAACATCCATACCGTTCTTGTCGGTTCCGAGCCAATGTTCCTTGGAAGGAGCCGAATACGTATCATAAACTCTGGTTTCTGTTGCCTGGGTGATGGTCCATTTTGTGGTGCCGGGATCATACTCAAGCTCGTATTCATGTTCAACGCCGTCAGCATCAGCAAAGACAAAACTCGTGTTCTTTGCTTCGATCTCCTCGACTACCTGTTCTTTGAATTCTTTTGTAAGGAAAACGTCTCCCATCAGCGGCTGAATGTTGTATTTGCTGATAAAGCCGAATTCCTTTCCGGATGAGTCCGTGACCACGCCGTCGGCGGAAATGGAATAATCCACTCCGGACGCGGAAAACTCGCTCAATCCGTTTTCATAGGCCTTGAGTCCTTCGTATTGTGTTTCAAAATCCAGAACGGTTCCCTGATTTATAACATTAAATATGGTCTTAAATGCCATGCCGATCTTTGTGCCGTCGGAAAGAGTGGCCAGATAAAGGCTTTCGCCCTCTTTTACAAGAGTATAATTGACCGAATCCCACTCAAATTCCGTCTTGCCGGTATTGATAGCAAGCAGCATTTTTGCCTGAAGTATCGTTGAGAAATCCTGTCCTTCAGCGCCTTTGTATCGAAATTCGGTATTTTCAATCGCGCTGGCAAATTCTTTTTGCTGATAGTCCGTGCGATAGAAAAGTTCTGACTCTCCGTATGGCGTAATCAATCCGCCTACAAACGAAAACAGGAACATAAAGATGAGCACCGCCATACCGACGACAGCTATACGGTTACGGAAGAAGCGCTTTGCAACCATCGCGCCCGGCGATAGCACTTTTACGCGGCGGTCATCATTTAGTGAATACTGCTTCTCGGAGACAGTGTTTTGATCATCATTAAGAGTTTTCTTTTCTTTTGACATTTTTTCCGCCTCCTTTCCTTATGATACCCTTACTCTCGGATCCACCACTGCGTACAGTATATCCGCAAGCAGGTTTCCGAGCAGCGCCAGTATCGCGCTGAAGGTCATATAAAACATGGAAAACGGAATGTCTCCGGCTACCATTGCATGATAAGAAGCATATCCGATACCCTGTATCGAATACATCGTCTCTGTAAACAACGCTCCGCCAAACAAGCCCGGAAGCGAACCGCCCAGGAAAGTAACAAGCGGGATGAGCGTATTTCGAAACGCATGCTTATATATTACTTTTCTTTCGGAAAGGCCCTTTGCTCTCGCAGTCCGGATATAATCGGCATTGAGAACCTCAAGCATATTTGTTCTGACATAACGCATAAGCGAGCCTATACTGATAAGTACAAGCGTGACAATGGGAAGCACAAGATGGTGTGCTCTGTCAAGGAATCTGCCCCCAGAGGAAAGCTGCTGATAGTTCCTTCCGACAGCTCCGATAAGATCAAACCATCCAAGCTTTACACAGAAAACCAATTTAAGAAGGGCTATCAGAAAGAAGGTCGGAAGCGACATACATGCAATAGCTATTACGGAAATAGTGTAATCGGTCTTTGAATACTGTTTTCTGGCCGCAATGATTCCGAGCGGTATCGCTATCAGCCATTCAAAAACCATTGCGATCGCGCTCATGGCAAAAGATGTTCCGATGGTTTCTTTGAACTTCTGAACGACCGGTACGGTGTACTGCCAGCTGTCGCCGAACTGCCCCTGTATCGCCTGACCGAGCCACTGGAAAAATCCGGCAATAATGCCCTTGTCCATACCATATGCGGATGAAAGCTGTGCCATCCATTCCTCGAATGATTTAGAACCCGGCTGCATCGACTTTTGTCTTGCAACGGTTTCAATATATGAGGTAGGAAGACAACGCATTATCGTATAGATAATCAGCGCGACAAAAAAGAGGATAACTACCGATAACAGAATTCTCTTTATAACATATTTTAGGGTATTCACTCTTCATTCCTCCGAACAGGATCTTTCCTGTTTTTCGGTGAAAACATAACCTATTACATCCTCACCGAAAAACAAAAAAACGGATACTGCAAAACCGATCCTGTGATATTGCATTATTACCCACCCCCTGCATAAAAAGCAGGAGGCGGGCAAAATGCTTATTCCATTAAATTTTTAAGGAATAACAGATAGTATCAGACGCGTTAGTTGAGTTCAATGTTCTGAATCTCATTCAGCCAAGGATAGAAGGTGGTAATATCAGGAGTAACCGTATCAAGGTTTACTCTTTCAGAGCTGAAGATGATTGCGTTCTGACGCTGATAAGTAGGAATCTCAACCGCCTGGTCAATGATGATATCAAGGCAGTTCTTGTAGATAGCTTTACGATATGCCTGGTCAGCTGAAGCGCGGGCTTCAAGGATCAGCTCGTCAAGCTTGGCGTCTGCGATAGCATACTGATAGTTGGATCCGCCGGGATTGGCTCCGCCGTTGGCAACATCAGAATAGTAGATCTGATACATGTCAGGGTCGGGAGTAGCGCCCCAAGCAGCTGCCCAGATAGCTACGCTCTGAGCTTCAAGACCGGTCCAGAGGTCAGAAGAGTTTGTAAGGTCTTTGATCTTGAAAGTGATTCCAATCTCTTCAAAAGCCTTCTGGGCTTCGGTATAGATCATGAATGAAGGGTGATCTCCGGTTCCGTCAGCGGGGATCCATGCTTCAACCTCAAGCGAAGCGCCTTCGGGAGCAGCAGTGACCTTGCCGTTTTCTACGGTAAAGCCAGCCTTCTCAAAGAATCCGAGAGCAGCCTTCTTGGCAGCTTCATACTTCTGCTCGGGAGTCATGTCGGAAGTATAGATATCATTTCCGTCAACGTCAACAGAGAATGCAACTCTGTATCCGTCATCAGATGACTGAGGAGCCGCCCAAGAGGTATTGGAGATCGGGTAGTTGATAACGTCAGCTCTGTCTCCGTAGTAGGAGTCAATAGCAACGTCACGATATACGGCAAGAATGGTGGCATAAGCCTTACGAAGAGCCTTTGACTGCTCCGAATAAGGATCGTCGCCAACCTTCTGAACCTTAGCGCACTGGCCGATGTAGCCGTAGCCGAGGTTGTCAACGGTATTTGTGGTAACGATGGTTCCGTCAAGTTCGCCGCCGTTTGCCTTCTTGATGGCGTCAACGGTATCGGTTGAGAATGAAGGATCCGTAATATCAATGGTGCCGGTAACAACGCCGTTAAGCTTGTCGTCGTCACTCATGCACTGAAGGAAGTTTACTTTCTTGATCTTGGGAGCGCCAAGGAAGTAGCTTTCGTTTGCTTCATAGTAAATGGTTCCGTCGGTGAACTCGATGAACTTGTAAGGGCCGGCGCCGAGAGGCTCGGTCGTTACGGAACGAACGTGTGAAAGATCACCTTTGTCAAAACCGAACTTGTTGTTGTCATAATCGTATTTCTCCACCTCGCCGTAGTAGTGAAGAGGAGCGATAGGGATGCCGAGCTGATAAACCGCTGTAGCGTCAAACTGATCCATAACGACGCGGAGAGAGTATTCTCCGGTCTTCTGAATACCGGTGATGCTTTCAACAGGATCGGCAACGGTAACCATGGTGTGGGTATAATCGGAAACGGTGGGGAAGTACTCTTCAAGAGTAAGATTTGCAGCTTCCGTACCAATCATGGTAAGAACGTCGTTGCCATATGCAGCCCAAAGAGCGGCGGCAAAGGCGTCGATAGTATTTTCGGAAATTTCAAAGCCCCAGTTTGCAGCGCTGCCCTGGATGTCGCCTTCTTCGTTGTATCCTTCCGCAACACAGTAAGCAACGATATCTTCAGCAAGAGCTTTTACCGCGGCGTCAGCTTCGTTCCAGAACTTGGTCTGAGTAGCTTCGTCCCAGTTTGTGAAATCGGTATTCTCTCTTCCGGCCGCAATAAGGAGGGCTGAAAGAGCGGTCATGTCTGAACGATAAGCCGACAGACCGGAAATGGGCTGAGCAAAAAGCGTAGAAGATCCGTCATAAGAAGGATCGCAAAGAACGTACATGTTGAATATTACGTCATCTGCCGTAAGCTTTTCGCCATCTGAGAACGTGATGTCATCACGAAGCTCAAAATCGTAGTAAACCGTACCGTCTTCGTTCTGAGTAATGGTAAGGTCTGCGGGTCCGTAGTAGGTGTAATCAGTGCCGTTATAGGCTCTTGTTTCACCTGTTTTACCTTTTTCAACAACAGCGCCCTGACGGTCAAGGTTCAAAAGGTTTACCTGGGTCATCACATAAGCGTCCTGGTCATACGCTGTCTCAGAAAAGAAAGGTGAGAACTTGCTGCTGAAAGGTGAATAACCGACAACAAGGGGTTTGTCGTCACTCTCCGATGCAGCTTTCGTGGTCTCTCCTTCGTCAGTGCTACCGCAAGCGGCAAAAAGGCTTGCAACCATCACCAACGCAAGAAGAAGCGCCATGATTTTGGAAAATTTCTTCATGTTTTTTCTCCTTTTAAAAAATTTACCTTATTACTAAAGGTTTCCCTTTAAGAATTCGTTATCGTCTGCGCGCCGCCGCTTTTTTCCCAGACAATCTTTTTTAATCTGAGATATAGCGCTGCTGCCGCGCATGCACAAAACGCAGACATCACGGGTCTTGCAATATTGCAAAAAAGGTTTTCCTTTGGCCCGTTAATTATCAGGTATACGCATTCCCATAAGGCGCAGATCCCGGAAAAGATCAAGGAAAACAGCGCTCTGCCGGGAAGCTTTCCAACAGAAGCGTCATAAACGTAACTGCGCATCGGGTTCCTGCCTGCGATCATTTTACATACCGCATATACGGTAAGGCATACCGGAACCATCTGTGCAAACCAGAATACCGCAGTAAGCGGATATCTGCTCATCGGAACTGACGCCAGACACTCCGCTGCGAAAGTCATAGAAATCATAACAAACGCCATTACCGCAAAAAATACCATATGTCTGCGGTAGTCTTTCTCGTCTCCCGGCCAGGCCATGTATTTTCCGTTATAAACATACTCGCCCTTGCCGTTTAATTTGAAATCACGCAGATGCGCTCTTCTGCCGCGTCTTTTTTCTCCGGCCATCACTCGATTCCCGAGAGGTCGTAATCAGAAAGCCATTTATTTGCTTCTTCGCAGATCGTCCGCATATAACTTTCATCGAACGGGCTTTCAAGACCGGCGTTTGACAAAAGCTCAGTAAAGGTTCTGCTGCCGCCCTGCTCTGTATATGCCATATAATACTTCCATGCAGACGGAAGGTCTTTTTGTATCTTCGACCAGAAACCGAGTGCAACAGTCTGGGCAAAGCAGTAATCAATGTAATAAAACGGCGAAGAATAAATATGGTGCTGCCTTTGCCAGCCCTCTCCGTCCGAATAGAACGGTATCTCTCCGTCAAGCTTCATCCAAGGCATATAGACGCCGAGGAGTTCTTTCCAGCAATTATGCCTTTGTCTTGGAGTCCAATCGGGATTTTCGTAGACAAGATGCTGGAAATGATCCACCATTGTTCCGTACGGAATGAACGTAAGCGCTCCGGCCAGGTGAGAGTATTTGAATTTTCTCGTATCCTTTCCGAAGAAAAGCTCCGCCCAGGGCCATGCAAAAAACTCCATCGACATGGAGTGAACCTCGCATGCCTCCATCGAAGGCCAAATAGTGGATTGAGGAATACGTTTTATGTTTTTCCACGAAGCAAAGGCGTGCCCCGCCTCGTGTGTAACAGTCTCAACATCTGATGAGGTACCGTTGAAATTCGCAAAGATAAACGGAACCTCATAATCTCCTATCTCGGTGCAATAACCGCCGCCGCGCTTTCCTTCCGTGGAAAGAACGTCAAGCAGCTCGCAGTCGAGCATCATGCGGAAAAACTTTCCGGTCTCCGGGGAAAGCTCGTCATAAAACTGCCTTCCGGCTTCAAGTATGGCCTGCGCATCTCCCTCCGGCGCGGGGTTTCCCGAACGGAACGAAAGCGCATTGTCCGCGAAGCTCATGGGGTATGTTTTTCCGAGTCTTTCCGCCTGTTTTTTGTAAATATAATCCGCAACAGGAACAAGATACTTTACTACGGCATTTCTGAAAACTTCAACGTCTTCTTTTGTATAGCAGTTGCGCTGCATGCGATAGTATCCCAGCTTGGTATATCCGTCAAATCCGAGCTTTTTTCCCATTGTATCGCGCAAATGAACAAGCTTGTCGTAAATGTCGTCAAGCCTGTCCTGGTTGTCTTTGTACCACTGCCCTTCTGCCTTCCATGCGGCAAGTCGGCGCGCGTCGTCGGCGTCATTTTTTAAAGCGCCGATCTGCGAAATGGTGTATATTTTCCCTTCAAACGGGATCTCGGATTTTGCAAGAAGCGCCTCGTATTCCTGTACGAGCTCGTTTTCTTTCTGAAGCTCCGGAATAATCTCCGGTGAAAAGGTCTTCAGGTCTATCTCGGCGTTAATAAACATTATATCGCCGAATTCTTTTGAAAACTCTTCACGGAACGGACTCTCAAGGAGGGCCATGGTCCATTCGTGCTGTTTTTCCTGAATATGAGGGAAGGAATTGTTCCAGAACTTTTCTTCCGCGTCATAAAATTCATCGCGCGTATCGATTGAATGTCTGATCGACACAAGTGTGGCAAGAGTATTGATATGTTTTTCATACTCGTCATGCTTTACAAAAATATCCCTCGCGCGGGCATAATCCTGTGCGCCGCGCAGATCTTGCGTCATTTCAGATATTGCTGTAAGCACCTTATTCAGCTCCGGGCGTGAATAAGGCATTTCTGAAAACTTCATTTTTCCTCCCAAAACTAACAGTCTATAAATAAGTTTAAATGGTATTCTACCACATCATGCTTTTAAAAACAACTTGGAAGATATAATCGTCAAAATATTGCCATCCGGCGGGCGCCTTTTTATATGCGATTCGTTTCCCACCGTCCGCTCGCACCGCACGGAAGAATCAGCCCTCTGCTTTCAACAGGCAGGCCTATCTCGTCTGCTGTAACGGTGCCGTCTCTGCCTTTTGCCACCGCAAGTGAGAGCATATATGAAAGAACTGCCGGTTGAAGTCCTGTAGTATATGAATTGATCAGGAAAAACAGCGGCTCTTTAGACAGCAGCTCAGCGCATTTGCAAACAAGGGGATATACCGCTTCCTCGATCTTCCATATTTCGCCTTTCGGCCCCCGGCCGTATGAAGGAGGATCCATTATTATCCCGTCATACCTGTTCCCGCGCCGGAGCTCTCTTTCTACAAATTTTACGCAATCATCCACAAGCCACCTGATCGGTCTGTCGGACAGTCCGGACAGCTCGGCGTTTTCCTTTGCCCAGCCTACCATGCCCTTACTGGCGTCCACGTGGGTAACCGCAGCTCCTGCCGCCGCTGCGGCAAGCGTTGCTCCTCCGGTATATGCGAAAAGGTTCAAGACTTTTATATTCTTTTTGCCGGCAGATTTTGCTCTGCGGATAATATCAGAAAACCATTCCCAGTTTACAGCCTGTTCAGGGAAAAGGCCGGTATGTTTAAAGCTAAATGGTTTGAGCCCGAATCTTAGTATTTCTTCGGCGTCCGTGCCTGATTGTGCGCCTATTTTGTATTCAATTTCCCACTGCTGTGGGAGATCGAAAAACTCCCATTCGCCGCCGCCTTTGCTGCTGCGATGATACCTTGCGTTCGGACGCAGCCAGTCTTTTAGCTCTTTCGGAGTGTCCCATATCACCTGCGGATCAGGCCTGACAAGGACATATTTTCCCCAGCGTTCAAGCTTTTCGCCTTTGCTTGTATCAAGGACTTTATAACCTTTCCAGTTGTCGGCAATCCACATGTTTTCTCCAATCCCTCCGGCCTGTGATGCACCGTTTTTTTATCAGGCCGTTTTGGCCTTTTGGTATTTTAACACAGTTAAGTGCATGTTTCAAATTTCGAAAGCCTTGCCTTTTTTGTTAGCGCCGGTGGCCGGTATTATTATTCAAAAGAATATCTCCTCGAACTTTTTTCTCAATATCCTTGTATTTATGGGCCGTTCTTTCGTTTCATGCGTGAGAAACAGTTTTTTGCCTACGTATATCCCGTTTTTTTCATAAGATTCTATTTTCAGAAGAGCCTTTGATGCATACTCGGGGTTATCCATCATCCCAAGATGCTCCACATACAAAACCTCGCGATCTTTGACCCTCAGCGTTTTAAAATCAGGATAAATCACTCCGACTCCCTCCAGCATAATGGGAAACTCATAGTGATATGGGATCCCCATGTCACAAAGCAAGTCTGCAATTATTTTTTCCGACTTCGATCTCACCCGCTCTCCTTTTCTTGTAAATATTTCCGGAGCGTCTTCTGCAAAAGCTTTTCTTTTGTACTCTTCACTCTGCCATAATACTGCATAGTGTTCGTCAGAAATTTCATGTGGTTTAATCAACTCTTTTCTTCCTGGACAAGCATTTTCGTAAAGTTGAACTATTTTTTGTCTGTTTTCCATTATTATCATTTTTTCAATCCGGTTCAGTTCTTCATCTGCCGCTTTTCTCACCTGCATATCATATCTTGCCTGAACAAGCTCTTTTACGTAACCGGTGTCGTTTTTAGAAATATACGTTCCTCGTGAATTGTCTTTTGTGCAATAAAAATAATCATATATTTTGCCGTGTTTACTGCATCTTATAGAGCCTTCCGGCGTTTCCCTCTTTCCTTTGCGATTATCAATGCACGAAATAATGCTTTTCAGCATGTCTGCGCGTTTTATCAACTCATCAATCAACACTTTTTTAGTCCTTTCATTCTACTGATTCTTGCATGATGCATATCTTTGAACGTAGTATGCATGCACGTTTGTTTCTTGTTTTTTGTCTTTTTGAGGATTGCTGCGATTTGACAGAAAAACCGGGTGGAGGTTTTCTGTCTTTTGTGTGGTTTTGCAGATTTGACAAAAAAACCTGGCGGAGGTTTTCTGTCTTTTTGAGGATTGTATCGATTTGACAGAAAAACCCGGCGGAGATTTTCTGTCTTTTGTGTGGTTTTGCTGATTTGACAGAAAAACAGGGCGGAGGTTTTCTGTCTTTGTAGTGGTTTTGCTGATTTGACAGAAAAACAGGGCGGAGGTTTTCTGTCTTTTTGAGGATTGTATCGATTTGACAGAAAAATCTGGCGGAGATTTTCTGTCTTTTTGAGGATTGTATCGATTTGACAGAAAAACCGGGTGGAGGTTTTCTGTCCTTGTAGTGGTTTTGCTGATTTGACAGAAAAACCGGGCGGAGATTTTCTGTCTTTTTAAGGATTGTATCGATTTGACAGAAGATTGACAGCGCGGCGGGGCATAACCGGCTGTCAAATTGATATTATCACTTTTGGTGACAGAAGAAAACGGACAATTGCGGCCAAATGCGGCCATTTTGGCATTTTGAAGATGAAAGGAATACTTGCAAAAGGGCGCAAAAAAGGGTTGCCGCTGCGGCAACCCTTTCACTCGATCCGTTGTCCGATGGACAGGACGGACTCGTGTTTGTTTTAGGTCCATCGTCAAAAAGACGAAACGGACTAATGTTTGTTTGATCGTAATCAGTCGATGATAGAGGTAACAGTACCTGCACCAACTGTACGGCCACCCTCACGGATAGCGAAACG
>DFFN01000170.1 GCA_002369525.1 Lachnoclostridium sp. UBA3775
ATCAGGCAGGCCATTTCTGGCATCTCCGCTATCCCTACACCGACGGCAGCGGCTATATCGAGATGGCTACCACAAGACCCGAGACCATGCTCGGCGATACCGCGGTTGCCGTTAATCCGAATGATGACAGATATAAGCAGTATATAGGAAAGACCGTTACCCTTCCGCTTGTAGGACGTGAGATACCGGTCATTGCCGATGAATATGTTGACATGGAATTCGGTACGGGCGTTGTAAAGATCACACCCGCACACGATCCTAACGATTTTGAGGTCGGACTTCGCCATAACCTTCCTGTGATAAATGTTCTGACAGAGGATGCGAAGATCACCGACGATTATCCGAAGTATGCCGGCATGGACCGTTACGTTGCAAGGGAGGCCATCGTTAAAGACCTTCAGGACGGCGGTTTTCTGACCGAAATTGAAGACCATCAGCATAATGTAGGAACCTGCTACCGTTGCGGTTCAACCGTTGAGCCCAGGGTTTCCATGCAGTGGTTCGTAAAGATGGAGCCGCTTGCAGGTCCTGCGATAGATGCAGTAAAGAAGGGCGACACAAAGTTCGTTCCCGAGCATTTTGACAAGACTTACTACCACTGGCTTGAGAACATCCGTGACTGGTGCATATCACGTCAGCTCTGGTGGGGTCACAGAATCCCCGCATTCTACTGCGACGACTGCGGTGAGATGGTCGTAACAAAAGAAAATTCATGCAAGTGCCCCAAATGCGGTAAGGAAATGAGACAGGATCCCGATACTCTCGATACCTGGTTCTCATCTGCGCTCTGGCCCTTCTCCACACTCGGATGGCCAGAAAAGACCGCGGATTTTGATTATTTCTACCCGACAAACACTCTTGTTACCGGCTATGACATTATTTTCTTCTGGGTAATCAGGATGATGTTCTCAGGTCTTGAGCATACAGGAAGGGTGCCTTTTGATACAGTGCTCATCCACGGACTTGTTCGTGATTCTCAGGGACGCAAGATGAGTAAATCCCTCGGAAACGGCATTGATCCTCTGGAGGTGATCGAAAAGTACGGCGCTGATGCACTCCGCTTCACGCTTATCACCGGTAATGCGCCCGGAAACGACATGCGCTTTTACTGGGAGAGAATCGAGGCTTCGAGAAATTTCGCAAACAAGGTATGGAATGCAAGCCGTTTCATCATGATGAACATGGACCAGATGGGTGAGGACGGAAAGATCTCCTCGGTTCCCGAAAGCTTACTTACAGATGCGGACAAGTGGATAATCGCAAGCTGCAACGATGTGGTAAAAGAGGTTACGGAAAACCTTGAAAAATATGAGCTCGGCGTTGCTGCTCAGAAGGTATATGACTTCATCTGGGAAGAGCTCTGCGACTGGTACATCGAGATGGTTAAGCCGCGCCTTTACGGCGACGATGCCGACAGCAAGAAGGCTGCTATCGTAACACTTAAGAACGTTCTTACGGATGCACTTAAGCTGCTTCATCCCTATATGCCCTTCGTTACCGAAGAGATTTACTGCACTCTTAAAGAGGCAGAAGGGGAGGCTGACGAAAATACCTCGATAATGATTTCCGAATGGCCTGTTTATGACGAGAAAAAGACCTATTCCAAGGAAAAGGAAGCAATTTCCCTTGTTAAAGAGGCTGTAAAGGCAATAAGAAACCTTCGTACAGGAATGAATGTTCCTCCGTCGAGGAAGGCTCAGGTATTTGTGGTCTCAACGGATCCGCATGTATGTGATATCTTTGAAAACAGCAAGGTGTTCTTCGGAACCTTAAGCTATGCATCCGAGGTGCTTGTGCAGTCTGATAAGACCGGCATCGATGACGATGCGGTTTCGGCCGTAATACACGGGGCAACCCTTTATATTCCTTTTGCCGAGCTTGTCGATATCGACAAGGAGATCGAAAGACTCACAAAGGAAAAGGAAAGGCTTGGCGGCGAGATAAAGCGTGCCGAGGGCATGCTTTCGAATGAACGTTTCATTTCAAAGGCTCCCGAGGCCAAGGTAAACGAAGAAAAGGCCAAGCTTGAGAAATACCGCACCATGCTTGCGGGCGTTGAAGAAAGACTTGCACATCTGGGCAGATAAAAGGAAGTTATAATGTTTAATTTTGAAGAAGAACTTGAAAAATTTGTTCCGAGCAAGGAAATCGATAAGGCTGAGGAAAGCGTCATTGACAGCATGAATCCCGACATAACCGATATCCTGGAGAGCCTGCTTAAGGAGAATAAGCTTAATGAGCAGTAAATTAGCACATGCATATGCATGCTATTATTACAACAAAGGGCTTGACAGGGCAAGGGTAAGGGATATTTACGGCGCGATAAGGATGCTTAGGCGTTCTCTTGAGATGGATAAGAATTATGTCAATTCCAGAAACCTTCTCGGGCTTTGCCTGTACGAGATCGGTGAGGTCGGAGAGGCTATCAGCGAGTGGAACATATCAAAAAGCATCGATAAGGTGAATCCACGTGCCGATTATTTCCTGAATGCGCTGAAGGCAAATCCGGGCAAGGTGGCATATTATAGGACGACCATAAGGAAATGCAACAACGGCCTTTCCCTTATGAAGCAGGATGCCGACGATCTGGCGCTGATACAGTTAAAGCGTGCGGTTTCGAGAAATCCGAACTATGTCAAGGCATGGCAGCTTCTTGCCCTGCTCTATATGAGAAACCGCGATTACTCCAAGGCCAGAAAATGCCTGAAGCGCAGCTTAAAGACCGATATAGCAAATCCGGATTCGCTCCGTTATTTAAAGGCGATAAAGGGCGTCAGGGAGAGAAACACGGAGCTTTCCGTAACGATCGCGTCACCTTCGGCCGAGGATATGGATGTAAAGGAAATCCTTGACGGCAAGGCGAAGCAGTCCATTGTGCCCCATTATAATTATGAAGAGGGCAGGCCGGATTACAGGGTGTTCATAAGCCTGCTTGCGGGCATACTCATCGGAATCATGGTTGTGTACTATCTGATAGTGCCGGGTGTGAAGCAGAGCCTTAAGCAGGATACGGCGGATAAGGAAAAGCAGCACGGAAGCGAGCTGGCGAATTATCTGACGGAGCTGGATTCGCTTGAAAAGGAAAATACGGCGCTGCAGTCGAAGATCGAGATGATAGAGCTTGAAGGCGACGGCCTAAAGGAACAGCTGAAGGCTTTAAGCGAAGAAAAGTACTATGATAACATACTGAATGCCTATGTATTTTATCTTTCCTTTGAAAATAAGGACGATCCGGGCGAGTTTGCCCTGTACGAGCTGAAGCAGAAGCTGCTTCTGGTAAGCGATAAGGAGAAGGAGTCGGAATCGGCGAAGTATCTCTTTGACGATATTATTAAAAAATATCCTGACATCCTCACCATGGAGCTTTCGGGCGCAGCCTTGCTTGAAGAAGGAAAGGCAAAGTATGAGGAGGGTGACTATGCAAAGGCAAGCGAATACTTTACGCTTGCTTATGAGGCTTCACCGGACAATGAGGAGGTGCTCTACATGCTTGGCAGAAGCACCCAGCTTACCGGGGACAAGACAAAGGCGCTTTCATACTACAGGGAATATTGTGACAAATACCCCGAGGGCGGATATTTAACTACGGTTAAGCAATGGATGGCCGCGATCGGAGGCTGACATGAGGGCTTTGATCAAAAAAAGCATAGCTTTGTTTCTTGGGCTTATGATGCCGGTCTGCCTTCTTTCTGCGGATATTGCCCGTGCGGGAAGCTCCGGCAGCTTTTCAAAAAGCCATGACGGCGGTTCGGGGCTTGAGATAGGCATCGGAAGCGACAGCATGATAGTGCTTGAAGGCGAGGACATCTTAATAAGCTTCGAAAAAGACGGAAGCGATGAACTTAACGCAGTTGCAGAGTCGGAATATATTCTTACCAACAGCGACAGCAAAAGAGCCTATGCCTGCATAGCGGTTGTAAGGCTTTTAAAGGTGGAAGCGGTGGGGATCCCCGGCGCCGACGAGGAACTGTTTGTAAGCGGAGAAACCATTACTGTCGGAGACAAAGAGGTGAACGGGTTCATCTATCCGATAGATACCCCGGAAAAGACAGTAAAGAAATCAGCCTATGACACATTTTCGGATGCACTTTTCCACATGAGCTTTTCGGGCTATTTCGATGAAGCCTTTACAAGATACGGTGTCACGAGCCGGGCGGACCATGAAAAAAGACTTGGAGAGGGTCTTGACGGAGTTCCAAAACGGGTTGAAAAGCAGATGTGGCGGCAAAGCGACAAAGGCGAGGAAAAGCTCTGCGTTGTGACCTGCAATCTGAGCTTTGAACCGGGCGAGAGCAAAACTGTCAGAAATACCCAGAAAATAAGGGCTTCGATGACAAGACCCACTGGCATATCGGATGAGGGCACGGTGTTTTCCTTTAAGTACAATGGGGAAAATCTGAAGAGCTTTTACAATGTCAAGAGCATTAAGGCTGTGATAGATTTTAAAGACAGTGCCCTTGCAGACAGCTTTAAGAGCGACGCTCCTTTCTATTCAGATGACGGAAAACCGACACTAAGGTTTTCAAACGGTGATTTCAGCTTCGAATTTTCGGTCGGCAAAAAGCTTGGCAAGGATGAAATCTACGATATATATGCCGGCAAGGGGCATGTAAAAAAACTGCTGGACATCGGAGCGGTGGCGGTGACTTTTATCGTCCTTGTTTCCGCAGTGTTTATCGTGTATTCGGTAAGAAAGAGAAAGAAGAGCGGAATAGGGCTGTCACTGTAAAAAATTATTATCCGGGGGAAAAGAAATGGATTTTGGTGCTGTACTTAAAATGAAGGGACTGATCGATCAGTTTCAGATGAATCATCCCAAGGTGTTTGCTTTTCTTGAGGATGCTTCAAGAACTGTTGACGAGGGAAGCGTGCTTGAAATGAACCTTGTATGCTCGGACGGAAGGAAAATGACCACCAATATGCTGGTCAAAGAGTCCGATATGGAGCTTTTCAGATGCATAACAGAATTAAAAAATACAAACAATTAAATATTTTTATTGAATTTAGTTAAAAGATGTTGTAAAATTACGATAAGTATTGTATTGAGAAGGTGTCTGGTGACTTTGTTGCCATTCATTAAATGTAGAAGCCATGGCTTCGGAATGAGGTTTATATGAATGTAGGACTTATAGCGGATGATGCGAGGAAGATGCTGATGCAGAACCTATGTATAGCATATAAGGGTATTTTGGGGAAACATACTCTGTATTCCACAGGCGTTACGGGACGTATTATCGAGGAAGCGACAAATCTGCATGTACATAAATTCCTGGCAGGAACTCTTGGAGGAGAACAGCAGATTGCAACCATGATCGAGCAGAACCAGCTTGATATGGTAATCTTTTTGAGAGATACCGATAAGGTATCAAACTATGAGAATCTTTTCAATAAGGTAATTCCCCTGTGCGACATTTACAGCATTCCGCTGGCAACCAATGTTGCTACTGCGGAAATGTTGATCAAGGGCCTGGGAAACGGAGACCTTGAGTGGAGAAATCTTTACCACTCCAATGACGAAGATATCTGACGTGGGGGCGTTGCAGTTTGCAGCGCCTTTTTTATAGGACAAGAGTAAAAGCAAACACGAAAAGAAAGAGAGGAAAGAGTAATGGCAAGGACAATGATGGACCTTAAACCTGAAATGGAGGGACTGTTTCAGGAACTGGTTGAGGAGAACATGAGCTCGAGCGTGATAGACCAGAACCTTTACATCGAGTATGATGTTAAAAGAGGACTGCGTGATTCAAACGGTGCGGGCGTATTGACGGGACTTACGGAGATTTCCGACGTTACCGGGTATAAAATGGAACATGGTGTAAAAGTGCCCGACAACGGTCATCTTTACTACCAGGGAATCGATGTGAACGATCTTGTCAACGGTCAGAAGGACAGAAAGTATGCCTTTGAGGAAACCACTTACCTTCTTCTCTTCGGAAATCTTCCGACAGAAAAGCAGCTTGAAGAGTTTATGGCTGTGCTTCATAACCAGATGGACCTTTCGAAGAAATTTACAAGAGACGTTATCATGAAGGCGCCCTCAAGCAACATAATGAACGCGCTTCAGCGCTGCATCCTTACCCTTTATTCTTATGATTCAAAGGCTGAGGATATTACCGCACCGAATGTTCTGCTTCAGTCCATCAACCTGATCGCAAAGATGCCGGTCATTGCAGCCTATGCTTACTGGGCAGACCAGAACATCAACCAGGATAAATCCCTTATCCTCAGGAATCCCGATCCCGAAAAGTCTATCGCCGAGAATTTCCTCGCAATGATTCGTTCAAGCGGTGAGTATACCGATCTCGAAGCAAGGATACTCGATCTCGCGCTGGTTCTTCATGCAGAGCACGGCGGCGGTAATAATTCGACCTTTACAAACCATGTGGTTACTTCGTCCGGAACCGATACATATTCGGCCATTGCGGCTTCTCTTTCATCGCTTAAGGGCCCCAGACACGGCGGCGCGAACATCAAGGCCAGGGCCATGTTCGTCGACCTTATGAAGGAGGTTAAGGACTGGAATGACGATGATATGATCGCCGATTACCTGAGAAAGCTTCTCGGAAAGGAAGCATTTGACCACAGCGGTCTTATTTACGGCATGGGTCATGCGGTATATACACTTTCGGACCCGAGAGAAGTGATACTCAAACAGTATTCGAAAGCTCTTGCCGAGGAAAAGGGCAGGCTTGACGAGTTCAATCTCTATGAAAATGTTGAAAGAATCGCCAAAAAGCTGATCACCGAGAACAGAAGAACATTCAAGCCCGTGTGTGCAAACGTTGATTATTATTCGGGATTTGTTTATGAGATGCTGAATATACCGGTATCGATGTATACCCCGCTTTTTGCAATCTCGAGAATCTCCGGATGGAGCGCACACAGACTTGAAGAAATCGTAAATAACGGAAAAATCATACGTCCGGCATATAAATACGTCGGACATCATACCGGTTATATTCCGATGGAAGAAAGACAACAGTAATGGAAAAAGAATATAAAACAGAGCTTTTGAAGGTGGACAGGAATAATTTCGATCCTGCCTGCCTTTTGCCGGCCGCCGGTCTTCTGGCGGCAGGAGAGCTTGTAGCATTTCCTACCGAGACGGTTTACGGCCTCGGCGGCAATGCGATGGATCCGGGCGCATCACAAAGGATATATGCGGCAAAGGGAAGACCGAGCGATAATCCGCTGATCGTTCATATTTCAGAAAAAGAAGAGCTGTTAAAGGTCGGACGGGACGTGCCGGAAATTGCGCTCAGATTTGCGGAAAGATTCTGGCCGGGTCCGCTTACACTTATCGTAAAAAGAGCGGAAATCATTCCGAAAACCACTACGGGAGGACTGGATACGGTTGCAGTCAGGCTTCCGAGTGATGAAATTGCAAGGGCACTTATCAGGCTTTCGGGGGTATATGTTGCCGCGCCTTCGGCAAATAAGAGCGGAAGGCCGAGCACCACAAGGGCCGAACACTGCATGGAAGATCTTGACGGACGTATACCGATGGTGATCGACGGAGGCCCGGTAAAGATAGGGCTCGAGTCAACGATTGTGGACTGTACGAACGAGACAACCGAAGACGGTGTGAAAAAAATAAAGCCGCTGGTTTTAAGACCGGGCTATATAACCCTTGAAAAATTACGTGAAATTGAACCGGCGACCGAATATGATCCGGCTGTTATCGCAAGGGTAAAAAATGAGAATATAAAAGCCAAGGCGCCGGGTATGAAATATCGCCATTATGCTCCGAAGGGAGCTTTTGTAATATATGAAGGCGATGCTGACAGAGTGATTGCAAGAATCAATGAAGAAGTGGGCAGGATGAAAGCTCTCGGCAGGAAAACGGCAGTGCTTGCCACTGAGGAAAGCAAGGATTTTTACGATGCGGATATTGTTGTAAGTCTTGGCAGAAGAAATAATGAGGAAGAGATCGCCGCAAGGCTTTTTGATGTGCTTCGAAGCTTTGACGAGATGGGAGCCGAAGCAATTTTCGGAGAATGCTTTGAAACAAAAGGCGTAGGCCAGGCCATAATGAACAGGTTAATGAAGGCTGCGGGCTATAATATAGTTTCATGTAATGACATAACGGGGAAAAAATGAAATATAAAAAGATTATTTTTGTCTGCAGGGATAATTCGACGCTGAGTCCGCTTGCAGAGGCCATTTTTAAAAATATATGCAAGGATAAAGATCTTGAGATTGAATCAAGGGGACTTGTGGTACTTTTTGAAGCCCCGATAAATCCTAAAATCACTGTTGTGCTCGGGAGCCATGGGATTGAAAACTGCAGGGAAAGAACCAAGGCACTCGCTGAGTCGGATTATACGGGGGGAACGCTTGTCCTGGCGATGAATGAAAAGAGTGCGATGCTATGCAACGAGAGGTTTCCGATGCTCAAGATCACGACCGTATATGATTACGTAAATGAAAAAGAACCCGAGGATCCCTACGGCGGCACTCTGATCGACTATGAAAAATGCTTCTCCGAGATGTCGGTTGTGCTGAGAAAACTCAGTGAGAGGCTGGGGGAGGAGTAGATGGCTGAATATTAAGAAAACAGAACAGTTATTGAGAAAGTTGTGTATACAGAAAGGATGATCATATGATAGCACTCGGATGTGACCATGGCGGTTATGATTTAATGCAAAGCGTTAAGGCTTTTTTGGATGAAAAGGGCCTTGAATATAAGGATTTTGGGACCTACAGCAAGGATTCCTGCGACTATCCTGTGTTCGGGCAGGCTGCCGCAAAGGCGGTACAAAGCGGCGAATGTGACAGAGGCATAGTTATCTGCTCCACAGGCATCGGCATTTCAATTGCGGCAAACCGTTTTAAAGGAATACGCTGCGGACTCTGCCACGATGTGATGACTGCAAGGCTTACAAGAGAGCATAATAATGCGAATATGCTTGCGATGGGAGCAAAGTGTGTGGACGAGAAGCTTGCAAGGGAGATAGTGAAAACCTTCCTTGAGACAGAGTTCTCGAACGGAGAGAGGCATATCCGAAGGGTAGAACTTATTGATAAGTATTCGGATGATATCGTTTAGGAAAAGTATCGTCTATTCTTCATAAAAATCGGTTAAAGTACAGTACAGCTCTTTGCTGCTCTTGAAATGTTCAAGGGCGGCAAGGGCTTTTTCTTTGTTTTCAAACAATCCGAAGACGGTGCTTCCGGATCCGCTCATGAGGGCGGCGTCGGCACCGAGGGCGAGGATTTTTTCTTTAATTTCGCCGATGACGGGTAGAAGTCTTATAGTTACAGGTTCAAGGACGTTTGAAAGTTTACTGCACATCAGGGCATAGTCTTTATTCTCAAGGGCTTTTATCATGCCTTTTGTGTCAGGGTGGACAGTATTTTCGTCAAGCACGAGGCCGTCATATATTTCCTTTGTCGAAGCTCCGACAGGAGGCTTTACGAGAAGGAGATGGGTGTTCGTGGCTTCGGGAAGGGGTGTAAGGATTTCTCCTATTCCTTCTGCAAGTGCGGTGCCGCCAAGTACACAGAAGGGTACGTCGGCTCCGACCTTTGCACCGATACTGCAGAGCTCTTCCGTAGAAAAATCAGTTTCAAAAAGTATGTTTAAGGCGCGTAGTGCGGCAGCGGCATCGGTACTTCCGCCTCCCATACCTGCTTCGGCGGGAATGTTTTTAATGAGGGTGAAATCAACTCCTGTGTTTTTAGGAAGATCCCTTTTTAACGGGCCGTCTTCGTTACATGCATCAAAAAACTTAAGGGCTGCCTTCCATACAAGGTTTTTGGGTCCTGTGGGCAGGGTGAGGCCACCGAGCTCGTCGGAAAGGCGGCAGCTAAGGCTTAGCTCGTTTCCGGAGGTTCTTTTTGCGGTAAGTTCGTCAAAGAGCCCGATGCTCTGCATCACCATTTCGACATCATGGTAGCCGTTAGGGCGGATTCCGGTGACGTCAAGGGTCAGGTTGATTTTGGCATGGGCTTTGAGTGTGATTTTGGTGTTGGTCATGTTTTCCCCTCATCCTTTTGAATTACAAGTGATATATTTTAGTATACATAAATCAGGATTTATTTGCAAGTATAACCTGAATAGTCCGTAAATTGTCACAAAGAAATTTCTTGCTTGTTACCAAGGGTTGTGATACAATATATTGTGGCTTGGGCTGTAAAATGAAAACAATTCAGGCTTCAACAATATGTTTTGGATCAGAGGTAATCATGAAAAAAATAGCAGTTATATTCGGCGGACAGTCCTCGGAGCATGAGGTTTCCTGTGTTTCCGCCACAACGATAATCAAAAACATAGATAAGTCAAAATATGAGCTGGTGCTGATCGGAATCACCCAGGACGGCAGATGGAGGCTGGTCGAGGATGTTTCACAGATTGAGCATAATACATGGCGGGAAAGCCTTGTGGATGCGATAATCTCTCCCGACAGTTCGGATCACGGTATAATCGTCACGAGCGACGGTGCTATTAAAAAGGAAAGAGTGGATGCGATCTTCCCAGTGCTTCACGGACTCTGGGGTGAGGACGGTACGATACAGGGACTTTGTGAGCTCGCACGTATTCCGTATGTTGGCTGCGGTGTTTTGGCAAGTGCCTGCTCGATGGATAAGTTCTATACCAAGGTGGTTGTTGATACGCTCGGTATCCGTCAGGCAAAATATGAGCCTGTTTTCAAAAACCAGCTTTCGGACATGGACGCTGTTGTGGAAAGAGTCGAGAAAAGCATCGCTTATCCTGTTTTCGTAAAGCCTTCAAATGCAGGCTCGTCAAAGGGTGTTTCGAAGGCCCATGACCGCGCCGAGCTTATCGATGCGCTTAAAGAGGCTGCAAAGCATGACCGTAAGATACTCTGCGAGGAAACTATCGTCGGACGCGAGATCGAGTGCGGCGTGCTCGGAGGCAGAGCTTCCGGCGTCGGCGAGGTAATCTCGGCAGACGAATTCTACAGCTATGACGCTAAATATAATAATGAGGCTTCGAAGACGATAATCGGGCCGGAGCTTCCTGCCGGAAAAGAAGAGGAGTTCAGAAAGGATGCCGAGGAAATCTTTACGGCGCTTGACGGATATGGTCTTGCGAGAGTTGATTTCTTCCTTGAGGACGGAACGAACGACGTTGTTTTCAATGAGATCAATACACTTCCGGGCTTTACCGGCATAAGCATGTTCCCAATGCTGTTTGCAGCAGCCGGGGTGAGCATTCCCGAACAGATTGACAGGCTGATCGAAATGGCGCTCGTCAGATATGATATGTAATAAAGGATTCTGAAACAATGGAAACTAAGAACCTTCCTGTCGGAGTGTTTGATTCGGGTGTCGGCGGACTGACCGTCGCCAAGGAAATCATGAAACAGCTTCCGAAGGAAAAAATAATATATTTCGGCGATACCGCAAGGGTGCCCTACGGAAACAAGTCGCGGGAGACCGTCATTGCATATTCGAGGCAGATAGTGGGCTTCCTGCTTGCAAAGGGCGTGAAGGCAATAGTTGTTGCCTGCAATACGGCAAGTGCTTTTGCACTTGAAGCGATAGCGGGCGATGTGCCGGTGCCGATCATCGGTGTGGTAAAGCCGGGCGCAAGGACTGCGAGCAAGACGACGAAGAACGGATGCATCGGTATCATAGGGACCGAGGGTACGATAAATTCCGGTATATACACGGAATATCTGAAAGAGCTTGATTCGGGAATCGCTGTTTTCGGCCAGGCCTGTCCTCTTTTCGTGCCGCTGGCCGAAGAAGGCTGGCTTGACGATCCGATAACGGTAGATGTTATCAGGCGTTACATAACCCCAATGCTTGAAAAGGATATCGATACTCTGGTTCTCGGCTGTACCCATTATCCCCTGCTTGCCGATTCGATAAGGAAGGTTGTGGGAGATGATGTGAGCCTTGTAAATCCCGCGCTTGAGACTGCTCTTGAGCTGGCGAGGATACTGAAGGAAAAGAATCTGCTTAATGACGGCCTGACACCGCCCCATCACGAGTTTTATGTCAGTGACGGCGCCGAAAAATTCAGGACTTTTGCAAATTCGATACTTCCCTGCGAGATCATAGAGACCAGGGACGTAAATATAAAGGTTTTCGGAACTCCATGACGGATAACCGTTACGGCTTATGCACGGGTACATAAGCCTGATTTCATCGTCTGATGAATACGGTCATGATGCCCGCGAATTGGTGGATACATGCTGTTTTTTATTTTAACCGTAATTTCTTTTATCATATTTTTTGCGCTTACGCTGCCTTTCCTTATCATATTGCTGCTTCTGAGACTTTTAAATCCGCGCCTTGCCGCAAAGATCGGCCAGCCGATAGTATGCGGTTTCGGCTTCAGGCTTGTGCTGCTGTTTTCGGGCTGCCGCAGGAAAATCAAAGGGCGGGAGAATATTCCCGGGAATACGCCGGTGCTTTTTGTTTCAAACCACAGAGGCTTTTTTGATATACCGGCTGCCTATTCGGCCGTGCCCGTAACCCATCTTACCGAATTTGTTTCGAAAAAGGAGATAAGAAAGGTTCCTTTCCTCTCCTGGTGGATGATAGTGCTTAACTGTGTATTCATCGACCGCTCGAATCCAAAGGCGGGGCTTAAGTCCATACAAAAGGCGATAGAGGATGTAAAAAACGGATATTCGGTATTCATAATGCCTGAGGGAACAAGAAGTTCTGAACCGGGCGTACAGGAATTTAAGGGCGGCAGTTTTAAGATCGCAGAGCGCACAGGCTGTCCCGTAGTTCCCGTAGCGATTACAAACTGTGACGAGGTATTTGAAAATCATAAACCCTTTGTTAAGCCGAAGAAGATCGGCATAAGCTTCGGAAAACCGATCGCTACCGCAGGGCTTACAAGAGATGAACTCAGGGAGATTCCGTTTATCGCGCATGCGGAGGTCGTAAGGCTCTACGATGAGCTGAAGGCAGAGGAGAAATAAGAGATTTTGCTTTACTTTTTAAAATGTATTTGATATACTTGAGTTTAGCACTGCTTGCTTAAAAGTCAGAAATTTAAGGAGAAGAAAATGAATACACCATTACCATTATTGATTTCGACACCGCTTCTGGTGATTTTGATAATCCTTGCGGTCATCCTTGTGGCATTTATCGTGCTGCTGATAATCGGACGCCACATGCAGAAAAAACAGGAAGCCGCAATGCCTGATATCAGACAGGGCGCCCAGCTTTATTCTATGCTTGTAATCGACAAAAAGCATATGAAAATAAAGGAAGCGGGGCTTCCTCAGATTGTTCTTGAATCCACGCCGAAATATATGCGCGGCGCCAAGGTTCCGATCGTTAAGGCAAAGATCGGTCCCAAGGTTGTGAACATGATGTGCGATGCAAAGATATTTGACGATATTCCCGTTAAAAAAGAGGTTAAGGCTCTGGTAAACGGAATCTATATCATAGAAGTAAAGGGGCTCAGAGGAGCACTCCCCAAAACCGTTGAAGAACCTAAGAAAAAGGGATTGTTCGGAAGATTTAAGAAAAACAAATGATCCTACTCACTGACGCAGTCGATGAGCAGCAGATTTTCGGAAAGCAGTTCTCCGCCCGAGAAAATATCATAAGCAATTTCTATCTCAAGCCTTTTTTCGTTTTCTGTGACAGTCATGCTTTTGGTAGAAAAAACGAGGGTGAGACTTCCATAAGGAGTGGAATAATCCGTTTCGGTGCTTGCACCCGGTTCGTACAGTATCCGGGTCTTAAGGCCCGGAGCGGATTTTGTTATTTCAAGATGACGGCTGCAGAAGATCATCATATGCTTTACGATGATGCCGGGATTGCTTTCGTCCGGAAGCTCGTAAAGAAGGTAGCGTTTACCGCCTTTTGAGTACAGTCTGCCGTTCGCACAGGTGGTGACACTGTCAAGGCTTTCACGGCCGGAACGGCCCGTAACTGTGATTTTTACTGCAGAATCCTTCATAATATCCTCAAAATCCTTTATTGCTGTTAAGTATCATAATATCATAACAAAGGAATAAATACAAGAAATTAAAAGAAAGGCAGAGAATATGATAAAAAACATTGTGTTTGACGTCGGAATGGTTCTGGTTGATTTTCGCTGGCGTGAATATATGTATGATCTGGGAATAAGTAAAGAACATGTGGATTTTCTCGGCAGGAACATAATCAGTTCATCCTACTGGGACGAGATGGATCTCGGAGTCAGGGACGATATTTGTGCCTGCGGGTTTTTCTGCGATCTTTATCCCGAATATGCAGAGGAGATCAAAAGAGTCTGGGACAATATGGCCGATATCGTGAGGGAATATGACTATTCGGAAAAAATGGTAGAGAAACTTAAGAAAAAAGGCTTTAATGTATATCTGCTTTCAAACTATCCTCCGAACATGTCAAGGCTTCACTGGCCGCATTTTAAATTCAGAAAGAAGATTGACGGCGAGGTGATCTCGGGCATCGAAAAGGTGGCAAAGCCGGACCCTGCGATTTATAAGCTTTTATGCGACAGGTACGGTCTTGTGCCTGGAGAGTGCATTTTTGTAGACGACAGAGAAAAAAATGTAAAGGCTGCAAAGCTGTTCGGAATGCAGGGCTATGTCTGGATTCCGGTTTACAAGGAGAACCCTGCCGGGGATGCGTCAAAGAACCTGAAAAAAATGCTTGCAATTGATTTGCCTTTGTGATACAATATTGTTCCGTGATGACTACACGAATATATTCCTTGCTCCTGTTTTGCAGGGGCCGGAGACCAGAAGGAGGTGCGAGACAACTATGAACAAGTATGAATTAGTCTTAGTTGTAAGTGCAAAGATCGAGGATGAAGCCAGAGAGAAAACTCTTGAAGCAGCCAAGAATCTCATCACAAGATTCGGCGGTGTGATCACCGAGGTTGAAGACAAGGGCAGACAGAAGCTGGCTTATGAAATCCAGAAGATGAATGAAGGTTTTTACTATTTCATCCAATTCGATGCTGAGACTACAGTTCCCGCTGAGATCGAATCCAGAGTTCGTATCATGGACAATGTGCTCAGATATTTGTGCGTAAAACAGGACGAAGAATAGGAGGTAACTATGAATAAAGTTATTCTTATGGGTAGACTTACCCGCGATCCTGAAAACCGTTATTCTCAAGGCGCCAATAGTACTGCAATTTGTTCTTTTTCTATTGCAGTGGATCGTAGCTTCAAAAGAGACGGAGATCCAGATGCTGATTTTTTTGACTGTACTATTTTTGGTAAACGTGCTGAAGTAGCTGAAAAGTACTTTAGAAAAGGCTTGAAACTTCTTGTTACGGGAAGAATTCAAAATGATAATTATACCAACAAAGAAGGTCAGAAGGTTTATAGAAATCGGATTATTGTAGAAGATTTTGAATTCGCTGAGAGCAAGAACGCAGCAAACGGCGGCAACGGAGGAAGCAGTTTTGACAGCTTTGGTTCAGGCGCTCCCGCTCCGAGTTCCGCAGGCGACGGCTTCATGAACATTCCTGACGGAATGGAAGAAGAATTGCCGTTCAGTTAAATCGAATAGGAGGAAAACGTAATGGCTAACGATAAACCGGTTAAGGCTGATAAGGAAAGAACTGAGGCTCCCGCAAGGAGACGCATGATCCGCAGAAGAAAGAAGGTTTGCATCTTCTGTGCTGAGAAGGACAAGGCAATTTCCTACAAAGATATCAATACTCTTAAGAAATACATTTCTGAGAGAGGTAAGATTCTTCCCAGAAGAATCACCGGAACATGTGCAAGACATCAGAGAGCTCTTACATCTGCAATCAAGAGAGCACGTCATATTGCACTTCTGCCTTATACTACAGATTAATAAGTATGAGCTTAAGCAGCATGGTCGAAAGATCATGCTGTTTTTTTGTTTGAAAAAGTATGCGATATAGTGTATAATTTTATCGGGGATTATTTGTTACCGTTTTATGCGATACAGGAGAAACAAGGTGGACAAAAACAAAAACAGGACAACAGAGCCTCAGATAAAGAAAAAGAGCAATATCACACGTATGGTGCTTTGCGCTCTTGCCGGCCTTATTATGGCCGTAAACATAAAAACCTTCGTTCACACCGGCGGTCTGCTGCCAGGAGGTTTTTCCGGCGTGACACTTTTGATACAGGAGATTTTCGAGAAATACCTGCATTTCAGCATTCCTTACGCGCCCGTCTATATTGCGTTAAACGCATTTCCGATCGTGCTCGGTTTCATGAAGATAGGCAGGAAGTTTACTTCGTTTTCATGCATCACCATTGCGGTGGTTGCCTTGTTTACGGATTTCATTCCCAGCCTTAACATTACCCAGGACATCCTTCTTATCGCCGTATTCGGAGGCCTGATAAACGGTTTTGCCGTTTCGCTCTGCCTGCTTGCAGGAGCCACCAGCGGCGGTACCGATTTCATATCGATTTATATTTCGGAAAAATACAGGGTGGATGCATGGAACTACATCCTTATGTTCAATGCCTGCATCCTGCTCCTCGCCGGACTGATGTTCAGCTGGGACAGGGCTCTGTATTCGATAATCTTTCAGTATGTTTCAACCCAGATAATCAATACAAGCTACAAACGATATAAGAAAAACACGCTTTTCATAGTCACTGAAAAACCGGATGAGATAGCCGAGATCATCAACAGCATTACGCTGCACGGGGCAACCGCGATGAAGGCAACCGGAATGTATAAGCACAGCGAAAAGACCATGCTTTATTCCGTTGTCGGCAGCGATGAGATCAAAGCCGTCACCGATGCGATCGCAAAGGTGGATCCGGAGGCATTTGTAAATGCCCTGAGGACTGATTACATCAGGGGCAGATATTACATGAGACCGAATGACTGAAAGGAGGAAATATGCCGATACTGGGTGCATTTGCTGTTCCGCATCCTCCGCTCATAATCCCGGAGATCGGACAGGGCAGGGAGGAGCAGATCAGAGAAACTTCTGAAAGCTACACTAAAGTGGCTGCAAAAATAGCAAAGCTTGAGCCGGACACCATCATAATAACAAGCCCGCATGCAACAATGTATGCGGATTACTTCCACATTTCGCCGGGAGCAAGCACGATAGGCTCCTTTGCGGCATTTTCTGCTCCGTCGGTCAGCTTTTATGAGAAATATGACGAGGAGCTTGCCGAAAAGATAACGCTGCTTTCGGCTATGGGCGGCTTTCCGGCCGGGACCGCCGGGGAGAAGAACAGGCAGCTCGATCACGGAACCATGGTTCCGCTTTATTTCATACGCAAGGTTTACAAGAAGGGCAAAATACTTAGGATAGGTCTTTCCGGCCTTTCGCTTTCGGATCATTACCGCTTCGGAAAGTTCATCAAAAAGGCGGTGGAGGATCTTGGACGCAGGGCTGTTTTTGTCGCAAGCGGGGATCTGTCGCATAAGCTTAAGGATTACGGCCCCTATGGTTTTGCCGGAGAAGGACCCGAATATGACGAGCGGGTAATGGACGCGCTTGGCAGGAGCGCTTTTACGGAGCTTCTTGATTTTGACGAGGAGTTTCTTTCGGCGGCAGCGGAATGCGGCCACCGCTCATTTGTGATAATGGCGGGCGCTCTTGACGGAATGAATGTAAAAGCAAAAGTGTATTCCCACCAGGATATCACGGGAGTGGGCTATGGAATATGCAGGTTTTATCCTGCAAAAAAGGAAGAACAGGAAGAAAAAAATGGATGAATATGTGAAACTTGCAAAATATACCGTTGAGGAATATGTAAGGACAAAAAAAAGACCGGCTCTGCCCGCAGACACCCCGGGGGAACTGCTTGAAAAAAGAGCGGGGGTGTTTGTTTCGATACATAAAAAGAACGGAGAACTGCGGGGCTGCATCGGAACCATAGCACCGTGGGAGAAAAATATTGCAGAGGAAATTGTGAGCAATGCGATCTCGGCATCCACAAGGGATCCGAGATTTGACGCTGTAAGCGCGGATGAGCTTGACAGCCTTGAAATTAATGTCGATGTGCTGAATGAGCCGGAGGATATATCATCGGCTGACGAGCTTGATGTAAAGCGTTACGGCGTGATTGTAAGCTGCGGTACAAGAAGAGGTCTTTTACTGCCCGACCTTGACGGAGTCGATACGGCCGGGCAGCAGATTTCGATCGCAATGAGAAAGGGCGGGATCTACCCGGGTGAGGACTTTAAGCTGCAAAGGTTTGAGGTGGTGCGACACAGGTGATATCGCTTATTTTGTCCACCCCGTAAAGTTCGAGCAGGGCTAATAGAGTGTCGGCCTGAGGAAGGGAATCGCCTCTTTCCCACTTGTATACAGCCTGAAGGGAACCGAGCATCAGATAGTCCCTGACCTGTTCAACGCTTAACCCTTTATTGATTCGGAAAAGTTTCAGGTTTCTGCCTATGATGCGGAAATCATATTCGGGTCGTTGTGATTTTATCATGATACGGTCCTCGCTTTCTTTGTTATTGTGTTAATTATATACCACGTGCAAAAACATTTTTTACACGTTTTTGATTGACACTAAGGTCCTGCTTTGTTATAGTTTAATCGTGCATTGCACATTAAGGTAAAGGATAAATCCGGAACATGAAATATGATTGTCTGATAATTGATGATGAAAAAACTCTCGCCGATAATACCTGCGAGTACTTTAACATGTTTGATGTTAAGACCAAAGCAGTCTATTCGGTGGGCGAGGCACTTGATTTCTTCAAAAACGGCACTGCTTCCTGCGTGCTTCTCGATATCAATCTTTCCGACGGCAGCGGCTTTACGCTTTGTAAGACCATAAGGGAGACCATGAATATCCCGATTTTATTCATTTCTGCAAGAAATACCGACGACGACAAGATAATCGCCCTTAATATCGGAGGCGATGACTATATTGAAAAGCCCTACTCACTCGGAGTTCTGCTTGCAAAGGTAAAGGTGGTGCTTAAACGCTATGTGAGCGCCGGCTTTACAGGACAGTCAGAGGAGAGCGGCAAGGCCTATGATGACGGGCATCTGCGTCTTGACGATAAGAACAAAAAAGTTTTTGTCGACAATGAGCCCAAAAAGCTTACAAGCCTTGAATACAGGCTTTTAAAGTATCTCAGTGACAATCATGACCGCCTGGTCACCAAAAACGAACTGTTTGACAATGTCTGGAACGATAAGTTCACAGGTGACGGCACGCTGAATGTGCACATCAGAAAAATACGTGAGGAAATAGAGGAAGACCCTGCAAATCCTTCCTATATCGTGACTGTGTGGAAGGAAGGCTACAGGTTTAATTCAAGATGAGCAAAAAAGCCTTTTACATCACTATCATAATTTCATTTGTTATCGAGCTTTTGCTTGCTGTACTGTTAATAGGAAAGATTGAAAATGCCGGGCAGGATCCGGTTAGGATTAATGACTGCCTGAAGGATGTGGCAAACAACTTTGGGGACGAAGAAAAATATCCCGAAGACTTAAGCTATGCAATACTTGATAATGACGGCAATCCGGTGTATAAAAGCGGCGATGGTGTTTCGCAGTCACAAAACGAGGCCGTCAAAAACGGGGATATCATGCTTGACATAAAGAAGGACGGCGAACTTCTCGGCAAGCTGGTCCTCAAAAATACCATGAGGGATGAGATAAACAAATATAAGAAGAGGCTGTTTACATCTGTTGCCGTTATTTCGGCGATACAGCTGTTGATATTGCTTTCCTGCTTTATTTATCTCAGGAAAACAGTGATAAAACCCTTTGAAAAAATGAATTCCTTTGCTGCGAGGATTGCACAGGGAAATCTTGATACTCCTTTGGAGCTTGACAGAAAGCATATTTTCGGAAGCTTTACCGAAGCCTTTGATCTGATGAGGTCGGAGCTCAGGAAAGCCAGGGCGGCAGAGAAAAAGGCAAATGATGATAAAAAGGAGATGGTTGCCAAGCTTTCCCATGATATAAAAACTCCGGTAGCTTCCATAAAGTCAACCTCTGAGCTTGGCTATGAGCTTGCCGGATCCGAGAAAATAAAGGAAAAGTTCAACCAGATAAACATAAAATCCGATCAGGTGACGACTCTTGTATCAAATCTTTTCAATTCGAGCATAAACGATATTTCGGAAATCGAGGTCAACCCGTTTTCACAGCCGTCATCGCTTGTGAAAGAGCTGATACAGAATGCGGATTACAGAAACCGTGCATCCTCATTTGAAATACCGGAGTGCAGAGTATATATCGACAGGCTGCGTCTGCTACAGGCCTTCGATAATATTTTTATGAACTCCTATAAGTACGGCGACACGGACATTGACGTAAAAGCCTTTACGGAGCAGGACAGCCTGGTCATATTTATCGCGGATCACGGTCCGGGAGTAAGCGATGCGGAACTCCCGCTTCTTAAGGAAAAATATAAAAGAGGAAACAATACGGAAGGAAAGGACGGAGCGGGACTCGGTCTTTACCTGACAAATTATTATATTGAAAAAATGAACGGCAGGCTTGAGCTTATGAATCTTGAGCCGGGCTTTGGAGTTAAGATATATCTGAGAATCAGTGAATAAGAAAACATAAAGGAGGAATTTAACATGGTCAGCCGCAACAACACGAAAACCCTGCGGGACCTTATCGTCAGGGCGGGAGATGACTTTGAAAACAGCATTTCTACCGCTATGAAAAGGACGACCAGATTTATGAAAAGGGATATGGCACCTTTGTAATGGATCGACAGTCAATGAAATGGCGCTTAACGCAGATATCAGGTCAGACAAGCTGACCGAGGGCGATTTTGAAGCCCTGCTCTCACGGCTTAACGAGGAGTACGGAAAAACCCTGACTCCTAAATATTTACATTTGAAAGGAGAAGCATAACTATGGATGTGATCGGAAAATGGAAGCTGGTGTCGCTTAAAGGAATGGATTTTGCCACCTTTGAGCAGGTATGGAGAAGCAACGAGGAGCTTCTTGCCGCGGATGATGACGATATGTATAAGATGATGGCGGATGCCATGTTTGAATTTAAGGATGGCGGTATCCTGTCGGTCTGCAGTAAGGTTGCTGTTCCCGAAGGAACTCCCGAATCCGAGATAGAGGCTGCGATAGCTGCAGGCGAAGTGATCAGGGCTGACGGTGCTTTGTGGACTGTCCGCGACCTTGCCTGGAAGGAGGAAAACGGAGAAATCCTTGTTGACAGCGGTGAAAGAGGAGAGGTTTTCGGAGAGGCGATCGATCCATGGAAGAAGCTTGAAATTGCCGGCAACACCCTCATAATCTCCGATGAGTACCAGGTCGTAAGGGAGGGAGAGCTTCCCTCTGAGGTTAAGAAGACCGTTAAAGAAATTAAAACCGCAAGTCCCGAGACTCAGGCCGCAGCCGGAATTTATAAGGGCCTTTATACCAAGTTTGTGGGGGACGGTGATGATGCAAAGAATACCGACGAAGCCTTCAGACTTGAGCTTGCTCCCGACGGTACGGGCATGTCCTTCCGCGATGATCTTGAAATCAAGGTTCCCGACTGGAGCGTTGAGGACGGAAAGGTTAAGCTCACCGAGAAATTCCTCGGAACAATTGATTATACCGGTACGCTTGACGGCAACAGGCTTTCACTTTTTAACGGTGAACCCGAAAGCCCGCTGACCTGTCAGTATGTATTTGAAAAAGAATGACAAGTCCCGGCAGGACCTTTTTAAAGGGAGGCAGAAAGCCTCCCTTTTTTTGTGCCCGTTTTGCGAAAAATAACGATTTAAGGAATATTTAAGGGTTTGGTAAGGGTTACTTAAAGCCATTTAAGAAAAATCCTGCTATTATTGTGTCAGAACAAAGGAAATGCGGCACAGGGACCGCAAAAAGCATTTAAAGAAAGAGGATAATATGAAAACAATAATCGAAACAAAGAAACTGTGCAAAAGCTTCTCGCACGGCGGAAGACAGACTCACGTTTTGAAAAATGTGGACCTTCAGATATATGAGGGTGACTTTACTGTCATCATGGGAGCCTCGGGAGCCGGCAAGTCAACGCTTCTTTACGCACTCTCCGGCATGGACAAGCCCACACTCGGCGAGATAGATTTTAACGGGACAGAGATAACGAAGAAAAGCGTAGATGAGCTTTCGCTTTTCAGAAGAACAAACTGCGGCTTCGTTTTCCAGCAGGTTTATCTTGTGGATTCGATGAGCGTGCTTGACAATGTGCTGGCGGCGGGCCTTTTGGTTAACAAAAATAAAAAAGAAGTTATCGGGAAAGCGAAGGAAATCCTTAAGTCGGTAGATATAGATGAGGAAATGTGGGATAAGTTCCCGACCCAGATCTCCGGAGGAGAGGCCCAGAGAGTCGGAATCGCAAGGGCGCTTATCAATGCACCGAAAATCGTTTTTGCGGATGAGCCCACCGGAGCGCTTAATTCGCAGACAGGAAAGGATGTGCTTAACGCACTGACGGCTTTTAACGAAAAAGGACAGTCGATAGTGATGGTAACACATGATATCGTGAGCGCAAGACGCGGCAACCGTATTCTCTATGTTAAAGACGGTGAGATCGCCGGAATCTGCGAGCTGGGTAAATATGTTTCGATGGATCCGGAAAGACACAGAAAGCTTAACGACTTCCTGGCCGGAATGGGATGGTAAGATTCCTTACGACACGGCGACGTTTTCGCGTAGCGAAAATGTTGTTATATCTATGAAAGAGGACAAATATTATGAATAAAGAATTCCTTCTTGCAAAATCAAACTTCAGGAAAAACAAAGGCACGGGAATCGGCGTTTTTCTTCTTATACTGCTTGCGGCAATGCTTTTAAGCCTTGCTCTTCTGATCCTGCTTGACATTAAACCGACCGCGGACAAAGAAGCTAAAAGGCTTAAGTCCGGTAACGGAGTAATGGTCGTTCAGACCATAGATGAGAACATTAACGAAGATTATATAAAGAATGTTCTCCTTGCCGACAAGGTTAAGTGGTCTCAGTTTACAGAGTGTATTTTTTTCAATTTCTCTCAGGCCATTCCTTTCGGAGATGGAAAAATATCAAATTGTCTTATTATAAACGACGAGAGAGTTTTTGATAACGAATATGACAGGATAGAGATAGTAAAGGAAGACAAAAACGTTAACTCTCCCTATGTCTATCTGCCCTACCAGATGAATACCACCGGCGGATTTGAGCTTGGAGAAACCTTTTCTATCGAACTCAACGGTAAGAAACGAGACTATACAATAAAAGGTTTTGTAAATACCACCTATTTCGGATGCAACAACATAGGTACATACCGCATGATCTTTGATGCCGAAAGCTACAGCTCGCTCTGGGAAGAAAGCAAGGATGAATATGCCTCCCTGCTTGTAAACTATGAGCTTAAAGACGATGTAAAAATGTCAAAGTTCAAACTCATGACCGGGAACCGTTTTGTCGCAGACCGGGAGAAAGGGGCAATTGCCACATGGGATCTTGAAAGTGTCAATTCCGACAAAACATTTATGGCGGATATCCTTTTGATCTCCTTCCTGATGGTAAGTATCATCATCATACTTGTAACGAGCCTGATGCTTTCAAACTGTATCAGGAATTATATCAGGGAAAACATGACAAATCTCGGCGCCTTAAAAGCCATCGGATTTACGAGCAGGAACCTCAGGGCTTCGCTTCTTATCATGTTTACGGGTCTTGCTTTGATCGGAAGCATAATCGGTGCAGCCCTTTCCTATCTGCTTGTTCCTGTAATGGCCGGCATATTTGAAGGACAGTCCGGAGTACCCTATAAGCTTCATTTTAATACTCTTGCCCTTTTGGTGTCGGCAGTGTTTATGTTGCTTTTCACGATGCTTGTAACCGTAATTGCATCAAGGAGACTTAAGAAGGTAGAAGTTGTGACGGCTCTCCGTAACGGAACAAAGAACCATAACTTCAGAAAAAACAGAGTGCCGCTTGACAGATCAAATCTTTCTCTTAATATGAGCCTTTCGTTAAAAACACTGTTTTCAAATCTGAAGCAGAACATAATCACCTTTTTTGTAACCGGGCTTCTTGTGTTCGTCTGTGTTATCGGACTTTTGATGTACGAGAATTTTAACAGAAAACCGATGCTCAGCATGTTCAACTTTGAAATCTGTTCGGGTTATATCGGTGTTTCAAAGGAGGCTGCCCCGGAGGTTGAAAAATTCATAACTGACATGGGAGCCGAAAATATCCGTTATCTGATAGATATGTATCTTAAATATAAAGATGAAGAGAGTCTGGAAACCTGGATAGTGAAGGATGTCTCGAAGTTAAACAATAAAGACTATTGCTATAAGGGACGTTTTCCAAAACATGAAAATGAAGTTGCCGTCAGCGGAAAGTTTGCAAAAGAATACGGTTTCTCCATCGGGGATGAAATAGAACTTGCGCACGGAGATGAAAAGTTTTCCTATCTGATCACAGGTCTGGTCCAGTCCTTAAATAACGGCGGCAGGGAAGCGATAATGAGCGAAGAAGCAGCCGGCCATGTACTTGATATGAGCAAATACCCTACGAGCATATGGTTTGATGTTGACGGAAAAGAGGAAACAAAGAAAATACTTGATGCCTGCACCGAAAAATTCGGTGACAGTATTGAATCCACACTAAGTTTTGATGAGGCTTTGGAAGGCATGCTTACGACCTTCAGATCCATCACAACTCTGATGCTTGCAATGATGCTGATCATTTCCGCAGCAGTCATCATGCTGATACTCTACCTTTTCATGAAAACGCTTCTTTACAACAAGAAAAAGGACTATGGTATCTATAAGGCAATCGGCTACACCTCCAAGGACCTGATTTTACAGACTGCCGCAAGCTTCATGCCGACCATCATTATTTCGGTGATTATTTTCTCGATAGTGTCGTATTTTATTGCAAATCCTTACATGCAGACCATAATGATAGCATTCGGCCTGATGAAATGCACCTTTACAATTCCTGTTGCGGGCGTTATAATCATTGGTGTGGGGATGATAGCACTGGCATTTTTCTTCGCCGTATTCCAGGCAAGGAAGATAAGAAAGATTGAGCCCTACAATATGCTGACGGAGAACTGATGCTCCGTACAAGGTAGTGTCAAGTTTTTATGAAAACTTGATACTACGTAGGCCACGGCTTCGCGAAGCGAATTATAATGCCGTGGCTGTCAACAGAAACGGAGGGGTTTACATGGAAAATGACAGGCAAAAGGCAATGAAGGGCATAATGATAAAGATGAGTCTGCTCATGGGGGTTACGCTCAGCTTCTTTCTCTCGCTTACCGGACTGCTGGCCTCGGGACACTTTACGGTGCCGGGATTCATCGTAAGCTTTCTTGCAAGTACGGTGATAAGCCTTGTGATCGGTTTTCTGATACCGGTCAAAAAGCTGGGAGATAAGGCTGCGGGAAAGATGAAAAGAGGGTTCGGAAGGGCCTGTGTGGAAAGTCTGGTTTCGGACCTTATTTACACGCCTGTGATCACGCTTTGCATGACGGGGCTTGCATACATGAAGATCGAAGGCGACAAACCGCCGTACATCATGATGTTCCTTAAATCCCTCGGACTTTCGATGGTTGTGGGTTTTGTGCTTATAATGATCTTTATGCCGCTGTACCTTAAGCTGCTGCTTAAGGGAAAGATGCCCGGAGGAAGACCGGGCGGCCCCGGAGGACCGGAGGGTGGTCCCGAAGATAGAACCATATAGAAAAAAACGAGTCAACACCTATTTAGAAAAATATCAAAATAGGTGTTGACTTTTTTTATTGCCGGTGGTATAGTATAGACAAGCTATTTAGATAAGTTTCTAATTAGATAATTTTCTAAATAATGTCGTAAGGAGGGGCCCAAACGGAGTTTGGGAAGATACCTTACGACAAGGCGACGTTTTCGCGAAGCGAAAATGTTGG
>DFFN01000091.1 GCA_002369525.1 Lachnoclostridium sp. UBA3775
CTCGGGAGCTCTCGAAAAAATGAAGCAGGAAAACATTCAAAAAGAGAAGGAAATGGAATTTGCAAAGCGTTACCAAAGACAGATGGGCGCTGTTCCGCCTCCGGTACGCAATAACCCGCAGAATCAGCAGGGGATGTATCAGGGCTCTTATGTCCAGAATACATTCACCCAGCCGAGAACCGGCACTGCACCATCCTATACCGCTCCTCAGACCAGAAGCTACTCTGCTCCCCGTTTTGACTCCTCTCTTTCCTTTAACCTTCCCAAAAGACAGGGTGCAAGGGAAAAAATTATCAAGAAATTCTGTAAGCTTTACAATATTTCTCTTGACGACAACGACATAAAGACCATGGCAAGCGCAAGCTACCTCTCAAATGAATGGGCAGCAGAGATTGCCGCAATGACCTTCAAATATAATTCCGTTTACGAGTGGATGGGTTCGGGCAGATCATGGTTCAGGATCTACATCACGACCTTTAACATGATCGATGTATTTTCGGCCTTTTCCCGTCAGGAACAATACGTATTCGAAACCTTTGATAAAATATTCACAGACATCTGTGTTGATGACACTCTTCCCGTTGAGGTAATAGTCGAAAACATCAACAGAAAGTATCTTACGAACTTCGATGAGGTCAGCTTTATGCAGGCAATCGCCTATATGGAAGCCAACGGCCGCAAATATCATTTCGGTTCACCGGTTCTTACCAGTGTGGATTCGGAACTTGACAAGCTTGCAAAAAAATATGGTGAACCCATGAAATAGAAAACCCCCGCATCCTTGGGGGTTTTCTTTTTGGGGTTATGCTTTTTTTCAGGTAAGTCCGACAATCACCTTTTTCTTCGGAGTTATCGTCTTCAACGTATTGTCCCTGTTATTCTTCTTTCCGAGCTCGGCATCAATTCTTCCGACCATTGTATCATGATCCAGCCTGCCCTTCTTGATATCGGTATCGATCTTATTTCGTATTTTTCTTCCCGATTCCGACTCAAGCATTCTCGGTATGCTGTCAAGATTTGACGCGAAGCCCGTCTTGACCTTCTTAACAAAGTCATGCTCATTCATGCCGTTATATGCACCGTCCTTAACCCTGTCGTTTACCCCTTCAAGGAATACCGAACGGAAGGCCGAATTATAAATAAGCTCCTTTTCTTTGGCAATCTTTCTGTCGATACTTTCCCTGTTTCCGGCATTTCTCTGCTTGTTCAGCTTTTCGATAACCGAAGCATGAAGTTTTCTGTATCTTTCCTCATACTTTGAGTAATCGCTTATTACCTGATCGGGTTTTCTGTCCGGACGGACACCGAATTCCACTTTGGCATTTTCCATGTATTCATTGTATATAACACTTTCGCTAAGCTCGGTAGCACTTACGTTCCTGCTCTTTAAATCGATTTTCTGCCGTTCAAGAAGATTGTTTCTCGCAGCTATCATGGCATTCTTACGGTTGACAGAATTGACTGAAGGCTCTACCTCACTTTCCTTTCTGACAATATATGCATCCATACGATCAAGAAGCTGTTTTTCTCTTTCGGCAAAGTTCGCCCCGTTATATATGCCCGTTTCGGCATATGCGGCATCCGCTTTTTTAATATCCGCATTCAGTTTCTTAAGATCGGTGCGTATATCGGCAAATTCTTCAGTTCCGGTAATAATATAACTGTTTTTCTTAAGCGCGCTGACACCGCTGTCAAGATTGGGAACCCTGTTCGTACCAACTGAGAACATATACTCATCCCTGACTTCCCTGTTAAGCTCGGAATTGATCTTATATTCCATCTGCCTCGTCAGCTCATACATCATTCCCTTATTAAGCTCAAGCACCTTTGAAAAATCAGGCTGTTCATGATTACCCTTTGTAATGATCACAGCAAGCTCTCTGATGCCTTCCTCCATGCGCAGCTGCTTAACCGGGTCATCCATCTTGATGCTGCGGCCGTTCTCAAGCTCATGCTCACGGTAATTTGCGGCAATGAAGCCTGCGGCAAGCCTTGCTTTTTCATTAAAACCAAGCCCATGATCTGCTGCCATCATGAGCAAGCCCTCTTTGGCAGCGTTAAAAGCAAAGCTTTCAAGCTCATCCTTCTGTTCCTTGTTTAGTGCTTCAGTATTGATCTGCGATTCATCCAGTTTATGCTTTCCCGCAAACTTTGTGGCAAACCCATTAAGTCTTTCTCTTCCGTTTGCAGTCGTCAGATACCTGAGTATCGGGTTTTCGCCGTTATTGCCTATCACCTGGCTTTCTGCAGGAAGCATAGCACTGTAAGCAGTAAACAGGCTGTTCATGCTCTCTAATATCTTCATATTCAGGACATCCTTCGAAGCAAAATTACGGCTTTCATCATAGCTTCGGCGCATTATATTATTTTTCTGAAGCCGGGCTTGTTTTTCCGTCGCAAAAGCATCAAGCCTGGCAATTTTTTCATATGCTTCTTCAGCTTTTACATAAATGCCGCAAATGCTCTTTACATCGGCAAGCTTCGAAATATCCACTCTTGAAGCTGCAGGCTTTGATTCGTTCAGCTTATTGAATTTATCTGAAAGAGCCGCATCCTTTGATAGCTTTTCACGAATGTAATCAATATTTTCAGTCATTTCCCTTGCTTTGCTCTTGAGCTCGGGTTTATTATTCTTATAAGCATCAATATATTCGCTTGCGATCTCAAATATACGGTTTTCCGGATTTTGAATATTCGCCCAGGCATTTTCGAGCTCAACCTTCCTGGCAAGCTTTTTTTCCGTTTTTACAAAAGCACTGTTGCTCTGTTTATTGATGTTATTTACTATCAGTCCTACCTTTCCATCAAGATTATTGCCTGACTCACGGAAATCCCTTATCTTGTCAAAAACAGCCTTTTTGTCTGCAGCAGTTTCCACCCTAACATGAAGGCACTCTTCTGCAAACTTATCACACTTCTCCTTAAAAAGTTTAAATTCTTCAAGTTCATTTTGGGTTGCCTCAGCGTGTTCCTTTCCATTTATCTTTTCATATTCTTCCTTCTTCATTCCCAAATGAGTAATATGTTTGTTTAATGCTGCCTGTAATTCACAAACATATCCGAGAACACCCAGCTCATCATAGCCCCATCCCATCTCAATGGCCTGTAATTGTCCCTTTATTTGACCGATCTCATTAGAAATTCCTCTGCTCTCCCTGGATTTAAGCTCCGTAATGGAATCAAGATTATTATTAAGCAGACTCTTATATGGCGGATCATTCTCATAAGGGCCAAAGTTATATTCCTCAAATTTTACCAGCAATTCATAATCTTTAACTGTCTTTTCTAAGGTTTTCTTAAGGTTCGAAAGATATTTCTTTTCCTTTTCGGGAGTCATTCCTTCCTTAACAAGCCTTTGCTTTTCATATTCTCTTTCAAAGATTTCGTTATAATCATCATACAGATTCACCAGTTCGTCCAAAGGACCTTTATGCTTTTTATTTGTCTTGGCATCGGTATAGAAGGCAAAATCATTTTCCATGGTTTCAAAGTCTATCACTTTTTTACCGTTGGGATCCGTCTTAGTCTGTAGTAACGGCATACCGCCTGACAGACAACTAAGGCCCATAATATACTCATTATCCAAAAAAGCCTCAACATAAGAACCTTTCCGGAATTCCATACATTGCATTACTGCCTTTAACATTCCCTTAAATTTAAGTCCCGGGCCCGAAAGATTTTCTATATAATCATCAATTTCTTTTTTGCATTTCAGCATGCAATCAAGAGTTTTTTCCATTAACTGCCTGTCTCCGCCGCTGCTCTTAGGCTGGAAGCCAAGGGAGTCATTTCTTGTTTTTCTGTCAGGCTCGATGTATCTGACATCATTTTCGTCAAGTGTATCACGGGTATCCAGATAACTGCCGTATACACTCAACATGTTCTCGTACAGCTCAGGATTAATAATCTGAATTATCTGACCTATAGCATTGACACTTTGCTGCAGCATAAAATTAAATCCGTTGTAACCAAAACGTCCTCCGAACATATCGCGCATTAATACATCTTTGTCAATACCGTCGACAGTATTTTCCGGTACAGTTTTTTCAAGATCGGACATATGGGCAAATTCAATATTCGCACATGACAGATTCACCGCCCTGGCACTTTTCAGAGTTTTCTCAACAATCTGCCGTTTACGTGGATCGTCCTGATTATCAATACAGTACTTTATCACAAGACGGCTGAATTTTTCACCCTGCTCGACATAATTTTTTACTTCCTTTTCATCCTTGTATTTTTCAAGTGCTTCTCCGGCTTGTAAAAGCTGCTTAAACGATGCTCGTATCTTCAGAAATTCCTGATCTCTGCTGTTAACCGAAAGCAGGTCCGCACTTATAGACTTAAGGATCTCATTAT
>DFFN01000178.1 GCA_002369525.1 Lachnoclostridium sp. UBA3775
TCGCCGTAGAGCTGCTTCCACCACTCGGAAATGAAGTGCATCGAAGGCTCATAGTTTGCAAGAACCTCAACTGCCTTGCCCTTATTGTAGAAAATGTTTCTTACAGCAGCGTAAAGCACTGCGTCGTTATTCTCATAATCATTTTCAAGGCAGGCCTTTCTCATGTCTGCTGCACCGGCCATAAGCTTGTCGATATCTGCACCGGAAACTGCAATGGGAAGAAGACCTACTGCGGTAAGAACCGAGAAACGTCCTCCGACATCATCGGGAACAACGAAGGACTCATAGCCTTCTTCGTTAGCAACCTTCTTAAGCGCGCCTCTTGCCTTGTCTGTGGTTGCATAGATTCTCTTGTTTGCCTCTTCTTTTCCGTACTTCTCGATAAGGAGCTTTTTAAATACACGGAAAGCGATCGCAGGCTCTGTGGTTGTACCGGACTTTGAAATCATGTTGATGGAGAAATCCCTGTCACCGATCACATTGATAAGGTCGGCAATATAGGTTGAACTGATGGAATTTCCGACATAATAGATCTCGGGAGTTTTTCTTGTTTCCTTTGATGCATTATTGTAAAAGCTGTGACGAAGGAACTCGATAGCGGCTCTTGCTCCGAGATAGGAACCGCCGATACCGATGACAAGAAGCACATCTGAATCGCTCTTGATCTTCTCAGCTGCTTTCTTTATTCTTGCAAACTCTTCTTTATCATAGTTCACGGGAAGATCGATCCAGCCGAGGAAATCATTTCCTGCGCCGCTCTTTGTAACAAGAGTCTCCTTTGCGGCAAGTGCTGCCTTCTTAATTCCGTCAAGCTCGGAATCGTTCATAAACTTTGATGCCTTTGAATAGTCAAAACTTACTCTGCTCATCTCTTTTTTCCTTTCAATTTATATTCAACTGAATGCCCGGGCTTTGTAAAGCATCCCGGGCACCCACCAAATTCAGCTAATAGTCTACCACAAAAACTACTATTTAGCAAGTTTTTTTATAGATACATATCAGGTTCCGTCATCACTTTTTCTTCATTCCCTGACAGGCCTTTTTATCGCTTTTTAGCACCGCTTCTTCACCGAGTTTATTATATTCCGCCTCCGCTTTCTGAACCGATTTCGCAGAAAACTCAGCTTCCGCCTGATCGAATTCATATCTTTCCTTAAGAGACTTGCCCGATCAGATCTTTTTCACGTGCTGCAAGCCCTGGATTGACATATGAAGGATTCTTGGCATACTCGGCTTCGGTCTTCTTTATATCCTCATTAAGCTTCTTGAAATCTTCGAGTATTTTTTTGTATTCTTCGGTTCCGAACCATACACCCTGCCGGGCATTTTCAAGCGCTTCGATACCCTTATCAAAATCCTTTACCTTCTGATTCTGCCTGTTTTCCTTATGAAGGTCAAACTTGGCTGCCGTATAGTCCGGATTCGACATATCTGTTTTTTAATAAAAAAACGGCAGAAATGTAGGAAATTCTTACATTTCTGCCGTTTAATGCAATAACAGATTTACTTATTTATTCTTTCATCTATCAGAAACTATATTTCATAGTCCATACATACTCTTATAGTTTACCACATTAACGCTTTTGATTCAACAGGAAAATTATAATTCTTCCGCCGAATTTACCAAATATCTCTTTGCAAACAACAGCGACAGCATTCCAAACAGAAAGATTCCTGCCAAAAAATACATATATGACCCCCAAAGCGGAAATTTGGGCTTCCTTAGTATTCTTTCATAGTGAAGCCAGATAATGGTATGAGGCATGGGGAATATCCATTTTATGCCAAAATCCGCAGCCGTCATAATAGTTCCGCCGACTATCAATATGAAATCAAGCAACACGCCCAGTATTTTTCGGTTTATCACGGCAAAAAACAGGATTATCATTCCAAAAAGAATAAATTCAAGTACCAGAAGGAGAAAACTGTGAAGAAGCGCCGCATCAAAACTCTGCTGATTGTACAGGTTGGCCGGAAGCAGCTCCAGCACATATTCCCCTGTTTCTCCCCTGAAATAATAAAGATAATGAGTGACGGTTTCGCTGTAGGCTCTGCCAAAGCTTGCATATTTTCCAAGCATTATCCCCGATGCCAAACCTATCAGAACGGTCAGGACAACAGAAGTGCCGACAATAACCAGCATTTCCGAAATCACCCACTTAATTCTTGAAAACCTTATATGTACAAAGAGATCGAATTCCTCTGCCGAAGGAAAGCCTGAAAGCACTATCAGAAGAAACAACGGTAAAAGCAAAGATACTGCTCCGGAATTTCCAAGGCTGATAAAAGGTTGGAAAACCGAAATCCTGCCATCAATTACATCTCCGGCTTCTGCCGCTTTCGGTACCACCTTATCCGAAGCCGCAATAAACGGATCAACTATCTGAAGTTTGATGAACAGGAGAAGAATCACCGAAACCACAAGCCTCGAATTTACAAAAGTCCTTTTAAGCTGTGAATATGAAACACTGAGTATTCTCATGGCCTGGCCTCCTTTTTAACTGCCAGATAATGAACCAAAATAATCAGTACCACCAGGAACCATACTCCGGCAAACTCATGCCACCAGTACTTGTGTGAAAAAGCATTGATCATATTATTCATATCAAAAGCCTGGATGACATCGGCATATTTATTATCCATATTTTCAATAAACAGCTTTGTAACACTTACATCAACCGCGTACTGAAAAAGAACCGGAATGCTCAAAAGAATGTATCTGTCCGATATAAAAGCAGATAAAAATACGGTAAACAAAGAAGCATAAATTCCGTACATAAAGCTTCCCAAAAATATTTTAATAATATATACCCGGGTGTTTCCGGTGCCGTAAATATACTCCAGAAACTGTATGTTATCTCGAGAAAATTCTCCAATCTTCGGAAAAAACGGCAGCAGTATGAGCCCCACAAGCAGATATCCTATTGAGAAAATCATTCCCGCAGATATAGCGGCACCCAAAACCTTTGTAACAGCAAAACGAAACCTGCTTTCCCTTGAATAAAGAAAATAGCTGTAATCTTTTTTCTTTTCTTCGGTATGATTAAGGACAAATCCGCTGCTTACAACAACGGGAATTATCAGCTTTAACCACTTTCCAAAACTTTTTTTCCATACAGCTACCCAGGCAAAATCCGTATTCGAAGTTAGTCGCAGTTTTTTGCTCAGCGTTAAAAGTTCAAAAACAGAATAACTCTTTCCGTCAATTCCCCTTACCGCATCTGACATAAATCCCAATGAAAGCACAAGAAAAATACCTGCAACAAAGTATGGCAGGTATAAATTCTTTTTAATCTCTGTTGACAATGACTTAATCATAGCCGAATACCATCATTCATACAAATCCTTATACAATTCATAAAAACATACATCGCCGGTCAGGGCATCAACATATATCTTTATATGATTATTGTCAATCAGGTTGTCCCCGGTAAATTCCCATGCCGGGAGCAAAAACTGACCACTCACAGTGCTTCCGTTAAACTCATATTCAAGATATGTAAATTCAACTGTTTTTATTTTGCACTGATATTGTTTCGCAATCTCCTCTTCCACTCTTTTCGCAGCCTGTGAGAGATCCAGTATTTTTCTCTCATCACTGACAACTTTTTCAAAAACTTCCTGTTCCCTGAAACCGTAATAAGCATCTAGTCCGATAGTATCACAGACAACCCCTGAAGTATCTTCGCCCCTTGGGAAATACTTACTCACATCGCCATAATAATTTCTCTGACCTGTTACCGTCCAGGGAAGAGGTATACCGTCAACGGTTCTTCTGACATAGCAATCATATACATATTTATCAAACACTCTGAATATTTTCACATAATAAACATCATATCCCACATTTTCATACGGAAAATTATAATACTCGTCAAAAGCCTTTTTTACAGCCTCTTCAACGCTCGCTTCTCCGTCAAAAAGTTCATATTTTTCATTTTTTAGTTCATCAAAGCTACCTTGTTTTACCAGTTCGCCACCTAATATCATATTAGGATCTGTTGTTTTAGATGCTTTTTTTCCTGTTTTCTCGGAATAATAAAGTGCTACTCTTCCGTAACTAAAGCATAGCGGTCCACAACCGGTGATATCCAAATAGCCTACATCCTCTCTATTAAAAGAAAAATTATGTCCTCTTGTTTCATCCCATTCACCTGTTTTTTCATCAAATTGATTTTTTGCCAAAGGCCATATCCCAAAACCGGTTTTTTCCCCTTCGTCCGCCGGCCAGTTAGCATTAACAACGTCTTCATCAAGATTGAGTTTTTTTTCTACATCAATTTTATCTGCCCAATATTCAACCATTTCCCATGCCTCTGCACAAGTAATTGGTTTATCATAAAAATAATAGGTATTCACACTTTCAAATTCGGGTAAATCTTTAAAAACACACTCATCAAATTTTATATTGTTAATGCCGGTTTCCTTTATGACCGAAGCCTGTTTCGCATAGCTTTTTCTTACTTCAGAAATATCCGTTATTTTATCCGATAAATTTGACAGATAATTATTTTCTTTAAATTCGTCAGGCAAATGATCTTTGCCTATTTTTGAAATATATTCTTCATGCAGATTAATTCCCGACGGCACATAATCATATTCATTGTCTGAAGAGGATTCACTGTTTTGTTCTTCTGATGTGGTTTCACTGTTTGGGTCTTCTGATAAATCTTCTTCAGCAGGTGTAACGCTTTCCGTTGATGACGATTCTTTTTCTCCGCCAAGATTTTCAATGTCTTTTTTATTATTTCCGCATGAGCATAATATTAACAGGCACAACAATCCGGTGAATGATTTAAACAGTTTTTTCTGCATAATACGACCTCTTAAACATTCAAGGATATGTAGAATCTACAATCCGTATAATAAATACTCCACAGCATGATTATATCATATTATAAAAAACATTTCTATATTTTTTTGCTTTTATGCTTTTCACTTCCGCCGATTATCTTTTCTATACCGTTTTATCAAAATCACAACACTCACAATTATAATCATTCCAAGCAGAATAAAGGGAAAAACGCTGGCCATCGCGCCGATTTTCCCCATCTGCCTTTCAGGAGTGGCCTTATAATTATCATATGCCATCCTCGCGAATGCTATGTCTGCAATAAGCGCAAGGATGCCGGCAGTAAAAATCACAATCATGCGTATTCTTCTCTTCTGATCCGATTCCCTGCGAAGCCTCAGCTTCTTTTCTTTCTTTTTTATCTTGCTGCTCACTGCAACCACCTCATGTCATGCTTCATAATCAAGGCACATCCTGACCTTTGTGAAAGGACGCACATATGTATCTGCGGCGGCAACATGTGCGGGATGAATAGCATAGCCCTTAAGCGCTGCTTCGCTTTCAAGCGTGGTGTCAAGCATCACATCCGCATTTGAACTGCTGAGGCCTTCGGTTATCACCTTGATTTCGATAAGCCCCGGAACAACACCTTTAAGTGCCTCAAGACTTTCCTTTATTCCTTTTTTTACAAGTTCCTTTTCTGTTCCGGCAAGCTCATCCTTAAGCTGCCAGAGAATTACGTGTTTTACCATTTTTACTCCTTTTTCAATATCTGTTTACTTCATACATCACAATGGCTGCGGCAACGGCGGCATTTAAAGACTCCACCTTGCCTGCCATCGGGATTCTGATTTTTTTATCTGCGGCCGCAAGTACCTCGGGGCTTACTCCGTTGGACTCATTGCCGATCACGATCGCGCAGCGTCCGTAGTATTTGTTTTCGGTGAATACAACCGAACCGTTAAGTGCCGTTGCATATACCGTAAAACCATAATAGCTTTCCTTAAGCCTTAACAGCTCGTCGGCAAGTGCTTCACATCTTACAAAGGGAACTCTGAAGATCGCCCCCATAGTCGAACGTACAACCTTGGGATTTGTGATATCGACACAGCCTTCGCTTAAAAGTATCCCGCTCATTCCCGCCGCCTCGGCAGTCCTTATTATCGTTCCGAGGTTACCGGGGTCCCGCAGATTGTCAAGCACAAGAAGCTTTGCGGTGTTTTCCTTCAAAATGTCGGTCAGAGCATAGCCCGGCGTTTTTACAATCGCAAGCACTCCCTGGGGAGTTACGGTTTCGGCAATCTTATCAAAAAGCTTTTCGTCCACCGTTTCATATTTAAGACCTTCTATCACAGGCTCGCCGAAGGTCCCGACAAGCTTGCTTCTCGCTGCTTCGGTAAGGAAGATTTCCTCAAAACGCTCCGGACATTGGGCGAGGACTTCCATAAACATTTTAAAGCCTTCGATCACGAAGACATTTTCAGCCTTTCTGTGAGCCGATTTTTTCAGCAGCGACGCCACTCTCTTAATTTTGGGATTGGTTGCACTCGTTATCATATAAACCCTCAATAAAGTCTTTTCATTCTTCTCCCATCTTTGCAAGCTTTGCTGCCTGGTCGGCCGCTATGCACGCATCGATTATTTCCTGAATATCCCCGTTCATTACCTTGTCAAGCTTGTAGAGTGTAAGCCCGATGCGGTGGTCGGTCACTCTTCCCTGAGGGAAGTTATAGGTTCTTATCTTTTCGGAGCGGTCTCCGGTACCAATCTGGCTTCTTCTTGCATCAGCTTCCGCATCATGAGCCTTCTGAAGTTCAAGGTCGTATAGCTTTGCGCGGAGCAGGGCAAAAGCCTTGTCGCGGTTCTGAAGCTGTGATTTTTCCGTCTGTGAATATACCACGATCCCCGTGGGATAATGGGTCAGGCGCACTGCCGAGTCTGTGGTGTTGACGCACTGTCCTCCGTTTCCCGATGCACGCATTACGTCGATTCTTATGTCCTTTTCGTCGATATGAACATCAACCTCTTCCGCCTCGGGCATTACCGCAACCGATGCTGTCGAGGTATGGATCCTGCCGCCCGACTCGGTTTCGGGAACCCTCTGTACGCGGTGTACGCCGGATTCATATTTAAGAACGGAATATGCTCCCTGTCCCTTCACCATGAATTCGACTTCCTTCATGCCGCCGATTCCGGTCTCGTCAACATTCACGAGCTCAACCTTCCAGTGTTTTGATTCAATATAGTGAACATACATTCTGTAAAGCTCTGCGGCAAAAAGGGCTGCCTCGTCACCGCCGGCACCCGCACGGATCTCCACAACGATATCCTTGTCATCGCTCGGGTCCTTCGGAAGAAGGAGTATCTTAAGATCTCTTTCAAGCCTTTCGACATCCGCCTTGCTTGAGGCAAGCTCTTCCCTTGCAAGCTCCTTCATTTCCTCATCGCTTTCCATGTCGATAAGCTCCAGACTGTCCTCAATATTTTTCTTCGCAGCCTTGTATTCTGTATATTTTTCAACAATCGGAGCAAGGTCCGACTGTTCCTTCATCAGCTTTCTGAAACGGTTCTGGTCATTCGCCGCCTCGGGTGATGAAAGCTCGGCCTGCAGCTCCTCATATTTCATCAGCAAATCATCCAATCTGTCAAACATTTTTTACTCTCCTGTATTCTTAGGTACATATGACCATGCGGTCAAGTCCGGCATAGTCTTTCTTGACCATTATATCTTCATAACCCTCAGCTTTAAGAAGCTTTGGTACGCTTTCGCCCTGATCGTAGCCGATCTCAAGCATCAGCATACCGCCCGGGTTTAAATATTTCTTTGCATTTTTCGCAATATCCCTGTAGAAATCAAGACCGTCCTTTCCTCCGAACAGTGCGATTTCAGGTTCATGCTCCGCTACCTTGCGGTCAAGCACGCTTTTTTCGCCTGCCGGGATGTAAGGAGGATTTGATACAATGATATCGAAACGACTGTCCTCATCAAGTGCCCCGAACATATCCCCCGAAAGAAACTCCACGCTTACATTGTGGCGTTTGGCATTGAGCTTTGCAATCCGAAGCGCCGGTCCGGAAATATCGCTTGCCGTAAACGAAAAGCATTCGCCTGCGTCAAGTCCCGCTTTTTCACATTTCCCGGAAAGCATGACGGCGGCGCTTATTATGATACAGCCTGAACCTGTGCAAAGATCAAAAATCCTGATTTTTGTACTTTTTTCCTTTTGCATCGAATCAGCCCGTTTTATCAGCTCCTCGCAGAGCAGTTCGGTATCGTTTCTCGGGACCAGTACTGCGGGGCTTACCTTAAACTCAAGACCGTAAAACCACTTTTTTCCGATAATGTAATCAACCGGCTCGCCCGACAAAAGCCTTCCAATCGCCGCCTCGATTTTCTCAAGCTGCTCCCTGCCCTTATCGCTCTCAAAAGCTTCGTCCGAAATCCCCGAAGGATTTTTCACCGGATCGACAGATGTAAACTCCTCGAATATAAGCCTCAGCTCGGCATCCGCCTCATATGGATCAAGTCCGTGCACGATCAGTCTTTCCCTGAATTTTCTGTAAATCGAATTTTCCATCTCTCATCCGGTCATTTTGTCGGACAAAGGCCGATGCAGCTATCGCCTTCGGGCTCAGGATTTTCCCATCCCTCAGGATACTCAACCTCAACCGAGAAATTCTCTTTTAAAAATTTTCTCCAGTCATAAACCTTTTCAACGGAATTTATCGCTACTTCAATCATGTCATCGCTCGGCTCGCGTGTCGTAAGCTTCTGCATCAGAAAGCCGGGTTTTGACAGGAAATTGATCACGGCATTGTCATTTCTCCCTGCGATACGCAGGAATTCATAGGATATTCCGGCAATCACGGGAAGCAGAAGTATCCTGATGCCGAAACGCAAAAGGAAATTGACAAGCTTTCCGAAACCTGTGATCTTAGGTATGAACATGTGCACGATGATCGCGATCAGAAGCACAAAAATGATGAAGCTGGTGCCGCAGCGTTTATGAAAACGGCTGGACTTCCTGACATTTTCGACAGTAAGCGGCATTCCGTGTTCAATGCAGTTGATCGATTTATGCTCCGCTCCGTGATACATGAAGGTTCTCTTGATATCGTCCATCAGAGTGATCAGAACTATGTACATCACAAAAATAAAAATCTTAAAGAAGCCCTCGATAACAGCTCCTGCCTTGCCTCCGATCGGAAGGCCGAAGGCCTTGCAGATCAGCTCTGACAGAAACTGGGGCAGGAACATAAAGAGAAACAGAGCAAGCGCAAAGGAAAAGAGCATGGTGACTGCCATTACCCAGCCGGACATAAAGCCCTTCTCATCTTCCTTTTTCGGTTCCTCATCTTCAAAGAAATTTGCCGAATAGCTGAGCGTCCTTGTTCCTACGATCATCGACTCAACAAGATTCACGCCGCCTCTGATAAAGGGCAGCCCCAGCCATTTATGCTTTTCAATTATGCTGTGATATTCTTTTACTTCACAAACTATCGATTGGTCAGGTATTCTTACCGACACGGCATATTTTGATTTGTTTTTCATCATTACGCCTTCGATAACGGCCTGACCGCCGATTCCCGAATTTTTCATTATCATTTTCCTTTTCTGACAAAAAAGAAAGGATCGGACCGGGCTTTCCCGATCTGATCCTTATTAATCAAGTGTTCAGTATGTTCGGATTTTCCCACTCAAACCGCGGATCCGGACATAACCAAAACCCGCTCCGTATATTTTCTGAGCAGGTATTTTCCTACAAACCGTATTTCTTGTTGAATTTCTCGATAGCACCACGTGCTGAAGCAGCCTTTGACTGGCCTGTGTAGAAGGGATGGCACTTTGAGCAGATTTCTACGTGGATCTCTTCTTTGGTTGAGCCTGTTACAAAAGTATTACCACAGTTACATGTTACCTTTGCCTGATAATATTTGGGCTGTATAGCTTCCTGCATTTCATTCACCTCTCATATATTGGAATACCCGCGCTCTCTCTTTTAACGACCTTACACGCCGGCGCGGCCTGCACTTTTTTTGCATAGCTTTTGTATTATATCATAAGCCAAAAAACTTTGCAAGATATTTTTTAGTATTATTGAACTGTCTTGTTAAAAATTCCGTGTTTAAGTATATATCCTATCATTTCCTGATTGGATTTTGTGGATTTCAGCATGTTAAGTATAATTTCGATGGCTTCCTCGGACTTTGCTCCGTTTAACGCTGTTCTCATCAGGAAGGCTGCTCTCAGTTCTTCATCTTCAAGCAGGAGATCTTCCCTTCTGGTACCCGACTTCGGCAGATCGATGGCCGGGAATATCCTTCTTTCCGAAAGCGAACGGTCGAGAACGAGTTCCATGTTGCCGGTTCCCTTAAATTCCTCGAATACGACATCATCCATGCGGCTGCCGGTATCCACAAGCGCCGTTGCAAGTATCGTAAGGCTTCCGCCCTC
>DFFN01000174.1:0-4261 GCA_002369525.1 Lachnoclostridium sp. UBA3775
ATGTAGAAATACAAGCAGGAGGGAATCTGTAGGAATAGAGAACAGGCGTTGGATAATCAATGCCCAAAGCATCGCATTCAGAGGATATTTACGATTTCTGCCGGTGGATGCATAGTAATGACGATAAAAAGAAATCGGAACAATTTCATCAAGGTCAATGTGATTTTCGAGCAGAGAAAGAAACTGAGGTTTGTCGGATTCAAAAATTTCTTTACAATCTTCAAAAATATCTGCCAAAGATAGTTGTTTTTGTGGTATCATATATATGTCTCCTTTCGGGGCGTGTTATATGGTTTTTGGACAACTCCATTATATCACAAACCGTGAGGAGATATTTGTTTTTTATGACGAAAAAATGCCGTATTTATACGGTTTGTGGCGTTTCGCAAACGCCTAATGATGAATCCATAGTAAAAGGAGATAAGGTAGTCGTGATGGGTTATGACGGTGAAACCGAGGTATATGTGGTTGATGTTATGGACAAATACGAATCGGAGCTGGCACTCCCTATCGACAGATATAAGAAGATAGTGAGAAAGGCGTAAAGCTGTTCTCAGGCTTGTCCAATCCGTTTTTGGTGCGTTTTGGTGCATTTTTGGTGCACATTTAGTATTATAATACCGGTATATGGTGCAGTTATGAGAATAATAAATGGGAGGAAATCATCATGCCTAAGAAAAAAGCGGAACAGGTAGTTCCGGATGACAATTCAATCAATACCACCGAAGAAATTAACCGGCCTGAGCAGCCTAAGGTTCAGACTGCGCCACCGGAATTTATCAGCTTTTATGATTCAAAGCTTCCGAAGTGGCTGATGAACACCGGTAATGTCAGCATTTTAAATAAATTCTTTAATTTTCACAAGGACGAACTTTCCGAGAAGGAACAGAAGTACCTGCAGAAGAAGATAAAAACGGCAAATAAATTCAATATGCTGGAAAAAGCTGTAATTCTCGACAGTGAAGTAACGCAGATAACAGACAAAGAAGCCCCGGAGCGTACCGAACAGAAGCTTAAGACAAAAGGAAATGTTGTAAAGCTTACTAACATTCACCAGAATCATTTTCAGAAATCACGTTCGGGATGCTGGTCCCATTCCTACGACATGATGCTTCAGAGCAGAGGTATTCACTTAAGCCCTGAGGAAATCCGTGATTATCGTCCGGAGAATTCCAAGGCAGATGCCGAAAAAGTTAATAATGATACCTTCCGAAAATTTAATATGGATATTGGCCGAGACCCCTATACGTCAGCAGATCTTCTGATGAAGATCTGCCCTAATACGGCCATGTGCGAGGTCACATTCAACGGACCGGAAATCGGTCTGAACAAAATTGTAAACGGAAGGGAAGTCAAAATGACTTCCGAGGAAAATGAAAAATATCTGAAAAGCTATAAAAAAGACCTTGTAGCGAACATGAAGCAGAAAATAATTGAAGCGATTGAAGAGGACAGATGTCCTGTAGGTATCGTTTACGGCGGTCATTACCGTACCATAACCGGAATCAATAAGAAAACCGGTGAGCTTTATATGAAGGATTCTGTTTCGGTTTCGAAATTCGATGGTTCAAGAACCAAGCCTGATGAGGAATTCAAGGAATCTTTAAATAGTATTGTTGACCAGTGTATATTCAATCCTTCGCTCCTGAAACCAAATGCAACTCCCGGAGGTATCGGTATTACATGGCTTAAGGATCTTCCTGTCAAAGACAAGAAGCTTGGAAACTGTATATCCTATGATGAAGACGGCAAAGTTGTTTTTGAAAACAATGATGTTACCGGTACAATGATGACTTCGGATGATACCGCTGTAAAGAACGGAATTCTTCGAGGTAAAGAAGTTAAACTTAACAGTCTCTGGGACCAGAGCAAAAACAAAATAAAGGTTCGCGGTTATCTGAGCACCGATATGCAGCAGGTTGCCATGGCCTATGAAAGTTACCGTGTTCCTGAAAAAATCTATCCGAAAGGCAAGAAGATAGATCCCCATGTGCAGACAGACGATTATACACCGCACAGCTATGACCTGCTTCTCGGAACTTTTGAAAAATATGATACCATTACCCATGAAAAGCTTGGAAGCAATTATGGTATTGTTCCCAAAATGAGTGAACAGGAAGCACTTCTGGCTCTTGGCGACAGGACAAGCAGGGAATTTGATAAATATATAGAAGATACGAACAGAAAGATTTTGCAGGGCGGAGACAAAAAGAAGATCGATGAGCTTAAGACTGATCTTGCGTTTGTGCAGCAGAAAAAAGAACAGTTTACCAATGTAAGAAACACTGTTGAGGAAAACCTTCCGTATGCAAGGCTGCAGATCATGTACAAAACAGAGAGAGAAAACAGGACACAGGGAAGGTTAACAACCGTAGATGATTACAGGGATTCCGTGTACCGCTCTATTGCCCTTGCAGAACTTTCAAAGCGTTATCAGATTTCATCAACTGATAAATTTGATGAAAAACAGCAAAAGAAAAATGCTCTTCGTGATGCACTTAAGCCGGAAAACTTTGCAAAAGAGATAGAAGATGTGAAGAATTCCATGGGGCCGTTTAAACCTATTTTCGAACAGAAGCTTGCCGTTGCATTTTCTGCAAATGCTCCTCTGTATGTTGAGGAAAACGTAATCTGGAAACCTGCGAATAATGCCACGCTTGCAAAGGATATCAATGACGGACTGCTTAAGGCAGAGCAGGAGAGAATCGGAAAAAACGGAAATGAAGCAGGAAAACCTGCTAAAGTTAAGACGAATACTAAAAAGGCGGCTAAGGAAAACCATAATTTTGACATGGTATTCAAGGCAGACGAAATGACGATGGAAGCACTCGCTACAAAGCATGCGTCAAGGCTTTTGGGCGAAATGATAAAGCTTAAGGACAACAAGGCCAAGCCGGGTGAAAAGCTTATCAAAGGTACAAAAGATGTACGCGAAGATTTTGCCGAAAGACTGAAATCCAACCAAAAGGTCAAAGAGGCCATGGAAAACTTCAATAAATTCAGAAATATTGCGGAAAGCATCGGATATGGCAAATGTATTGCTTCGAATATTATGAGCGTAGATAAGATAGTAAATGACTTCGCAAAAGCCGAACTTCCTGATAAGGTTGTCGGAAAATGGAAGAAGGATAATGCTACAGCAGTTAAACAGCAAAAGAAAAACAGCCCGGTAAAAGCCTGAGCTGAAAATGAGAAGGTAAAAAATGGGAGCATTACTGATTATTCCGGCTTTGATAATTTCACTTTTATGGTATATGCCGGGTATCAAGCTTCAGGGCGAAAATGCAGTGATCAAAAAGAAAGACTACTGGTGGTGCGCATTGGTAGCAGGACTGTTGACCTGCTGTGTTCTTATTGTCGTGACGGAATTACTCTGGGATGCTGTGGTAAAGCGTACAGGGCTTTCAGGGCTGCCACTTGAATTTGTCGGTTCATTTTTACGGGCTGCGCTGTTAGAGGAAACTTTTAAATTTGTTGGCGCTATCATGTGCGTAGACAAGATAAAGCCCAGGAGAAAAATTGATTTTGTTATGATCTTCGGTCTTATCGGTCTGACTTACAACGTTTTTGAAAAACTGTTTTTAGGCGGAGCGGCATCAATAGTAGGCTCATTGATCCCCATGCATCTGATGTGGCAGTTCAATCAGGGCGGACATTTCTATGAGCATAAAAAGGCTGTGCTTGTTGGAGATAAAGGAAGAGTCGGAAAAGAGAAATTTGCTTTCTTGTTTATACCATTTTTCATACATGGCTGCTGGGACGCGCTGATTTCTGTAGGAGTATATCTTATGGGAGATAAATTCCCGGGCGTTGTACAGGCACTTGGCTTTGTGATGATAATTGGTATAATAGTCTACGGAATAGTATATTCTGTAAAGACATTCAGAAATGTGAAGAAACTTGCAGTTGAAAACGAGAGCTTTCCGGAGACGGAAACTCCGGAAAGTGCTCCCGTAGAGTAAATATTGCTGGTGATCGGGAGTATTTATACACGTTTCCTGTATCTTCCGAACAATATTCCGTCATCCACGAATTTGTCGGCATCAGATACCCACACAGGAAAACTTCCTGTTGCTACTGCTGTCTGACCGTTAAGCATGCCCGTATGGAAGGAAAGGTGCCTGTATTGGCGCAGTACGAGTTCCATGCGGGTATATTTGCATTTTTCGGGCTTTTCGTAAAGCATTTCGTCCGTAAGTGAATCCAGATAGTCAAGCGTTTTCTTTTCAACCTTATCCAGATAGTCAAGAAGCTGTTCATC
>DFFN01000174.1:4418-12922 GCA_002369525.1 Lachnoclostridium sp. UBA3775
GCCGAGTGCAGGGCATGATAGGCCCAGCGCCAGCAGGGTGACCCGCAGCAGAGTGCATCACGGTCATAAGTCTGTATGGAAGTCCTGATGTTAATAAAATTAGGAACTGCCGTTTCTTTGATGATCATACACAGTTCGTTCATGTGAAATCCTCCTTAAAAAATTCTTGCATTTGTTTGAATCTGATATTATAATAGCACCACAGGAACTATTTGTAAAATTGAAATAACAGAATTAAATATTCAAGAAAATTGAATGATACAAACGGGGTGCATTAAAATGACGATCACACAGTTAACAACTTTTCTGAAAATAGCTGAGCATGGTAATTTTTCAGCTGCGGCAAATTCTCTTGGTTATGCACAGTCGACAGTTACCATGCAGATCAAGCAGCTCGAAGAAGAGCTTGGAACGGAGCTTTTTGACAGACTTGGAAAAACGGTAAGTCTGACTGCAGCCGGCAGAAGACTACTTGTTTATGCAGAGAAAATGCTGCAGCTTGAAAGAGAGATACTTGCTGATGTTCCTGCGGGAGATGAACCAACGGGAACGATCAAACTTGGTATTTCGGAATCATTCTGTTACAACAGGTTTCCAAAGCTTCTGCTGGAATATACAAAGATATATCCCAGGGTTGATCTGCAGCTTTCCTTTATTAATCATGATACCTTTCCGGACCTTCTTAAGAAGGGGGCACTGGACCTTGTATATACCTTAAATCCTCTGATCGAGAGGGTTGATCTTAAGCTTTTATATAAGAAGCAGGAAAGCCTGGGATTCTTTGTAAGCCCGAAACATCCCTTTGCAGAAAAACAACAGATAAGCGAAAAGGACCTGGAAAATATACCGCTGCTTCTCACATCGCATAACTGTAATTTCAGGCATATGCTGATCGATGCACTTACAAAAGCCGGCGTAAGGCCCAGGATTGCGCTTGAAACAAGCAGCAAGGAGATACTTAAGCAGTTTGCGATAAATGAACTGGGGGTTGCTTTTATGCCGGAAATGGTGGCAGAGGAAGAGTGCAGAAGCGGAAAGCTTGTAAGGCTTACGTGGCAGGGAACCCCTTTTAACATTTATTCGCAGGTTTTTGTACATAAGGACAAGCATATAAACAAGGCGATAAAGGACCTGTTGCATTTTGCGGGATTTGGTGATATGATTGGTTAAATTACGGAAAACAGAGGAGTATAAAATGAATCTTGAAGAAATAAAAAAACAAAGTAAAAGGGCTGTGGAAGAGATACTTGACGGGGCAAGGCTTAATGAGGGCGATATTTTTGTGATAGGCTGTTCATCCAGTGAAATTCTGGGAGACCGGATAGGTACCGCAACCAATCTTGAATCCGCAAATGCGGTATTTGACGGAATAATACCTGTTTTAAAAGAAAAAGGCATATTTGCGGCTGCCCAGTGCTGCGAGCACCTTAACAGGGCACTGGTTGTTGAACGTAAAGCGATGGAAAAATATGGATTTGAACAGGTCAACGCTATTCCCCAGCCGAATCATGCGGGAGGAGCCTTTGCCACGGTTTGTTATCAGAGATTTGATGATCCGGTTCTGGTCGAAAGCGTAATGAACAAGGCAGATGCCGGAATAGATATCGGCGGTACCATGATAGGCATGCACATGCATAATGTTGTTGTGCCGATGAGGATTTCGTTAAGAAAAATAGGTGAGGCACCTATCATATGCGCCAGACACCGTCCCAAATATGTAGGCGGCCAAAGAGCGGTATATGATGAGAGATTAATGTAATGATTATCCCGTAAAAAAAATTTTCGGATTTGTTGCACTTTTGGTGCACTTTATGTGATATAATCCAAAATCATAAACAAAAAAGGAGAAATCACCATGCCTTTAAAAGATGAAAAAATAAAAGATAAAAAATCAAGAGAAAATGTAGCAGCTCTCATTCAATTTTGCATAATGGATAATAACCTGGAGGATAATAAAAATCCGCTTTATTATGCACTGGATTCATTAGACTACGATATTAAAAAAGTATCGAAAAATGTCGGAGATGCAAAAATCAAAAAACAGTTTAATGCATATATAAAATTGGTGGAGGATTTTTCGGATTCTGTCAGACAAATTTCAGATGTCTTAAAAAAGGAAAACACTCTGACTGACCAAAATGAAAAGAAAACAGAGAGAAACAAAGCAAAAAAAGCATTTGAAAAAGCAGTTTTACAGTATAAAAAACTCCAAAAAGCCAGCGAACAGGTTAGCGAGCTTGAAGAAAAATATGAGAAAAACGAACAGTATGTACAGGTTTCAAATTCTTTTTCCAATCTTTTTGGTCTGGGAGACGATTCGGTTAAATTATTGAAAAAAGTTGGCCAAAGGAAGACTGCGGCAGCATGGATCGAAGAAGTTCAGGATAAGATCAAGAAGAAAGAAGATATTACGGTTGATGATGTTGCGACTATTATTGCCGCAAGACAGCTCGGAAAAGCGGTTGCGGGTAAAGCCGATAATATAAAAGCAAACTATATCAATGAGGGAGATCTTAAGGAAAGGGCGGATCTGCTCAAGCAGGATATTTATTTCAGGGAATTTATAGCTGCTATACAGGGTAATGAAAATCCGGAAATGAATTATGATCTCGACCTTGATATACTGGAAAGTGAAGCATTTATAATTGATCCCAGTCTGCTTACTGATGGTCATGGGGGAAGGCTGGAAAAAGAACTTGCATCATTTGTTTCAGAAAAAAAAGGCAAAACATATGATGTGTATACAGATATTAAAACAAATGATCCCGCGAAACTTGATGCAAAGGTATCTGCGTATGTCAAAAAGCTTCCTAAAGAGACTCACTCTTATTCTGTTTTGGATACAGACAAGGAGGGAAATGAGCTCGAAGAAGGACATGCAGTGATAAAAGAAAGCCGTAAAAGAGAATTTTCCGAAGTTCTGTACGGTCGTTATCATGATTATAAGCTGAAAGAAAGCAAAAAGATCAGCTATGAAGAAGCTGTGAAGGACCTTTTACATGATTATAAAGGTAAGAACGGTAAGGTTCAGATCAAGTCTTCAGATAAAGATGCAGCCATGAGAGCAGCCGGGATACTTGCGGCTTACAGCTTAAAGGGTGATAAAAACTCGTTTTCTGTCGATAAGTTTGAAAAGACGAGTAAGGAAATAATGGAAGCTCCGGATTTTAAATATATGAGAAGACATAAACCGGAAACTCTTAATCTTCTGACGACAGGAAAGGTCGATCAGTATCTGTCAGAGACCAGGAAAATCATGGGAATGACAATCGCCCAGATGGGAGAAGCTGCTGACAAGGCCACCAATCTTAAGGTACAGGAATTGATGGAGGCAAATATAAATATTCAAAGAGAACGTGTAAAAATAGTAAGCGGTATAGTAGGATCAATTAAAATAGGAAATCATTACGGAACAGAAAGTGAGAGAAAAAATTCGGCATTATACTATTCTCATGTGTCCGATGCAAGGAATGGATTCAAATTTTTAAATGGCTTATCGGGTGATGAAACTAAAGCCATCTATGTAGTTACGCAAAAAATAGGATTTTTTGAAAATAATTTCAAAGAAAAAAACAATGTGCGTAAAGATGATCTGCTTAAACTGGACAGGAAAAAGTTATCTGATGTTTTAAGTCTTTTAGAAGATTATATCACCGCCAGAATGCAGCTGGACGATAAATTTGATGCCACAAAATATACGGAAGTTGCCGATCGTATCAGGGAAAATGCAAATAGCTTACTGAACCCGCCGGAATTTAAAGACAAGGAAGGAAAAAGTGCCGGGGAACAGCTGAACGAATATAAGATAGCGTTAGGCGAAGATATTTTGAAGGCCACAGAAGAATTTACCAATCTGGCAATGCAGGAAAAGAAGAAAGATATCAATAACAGTCATTTGGGAATAAAAAATGTTATTGATAAATATTCAATATATGACAATATAAATGATAAAACCAGGGTTAAGGAATCTGTCAAGGCAGAAAAAAAAGATATAGAAGAAATTGACAAGGCTTTTACATTACACATTAAAGCACTTGAAGAAGCAAAGAAGAATAATGTAAAAGATGCTTCAAAGTATCTTGAGGCGGCAAAAGAAGTACAGCGTCTTAAGAAGGAATACTCTGAGCCGCCTGTATTCAGGGACAAAAAGAACAAGACCGCTAAAAAGCAGCTTGAAGAATATCAGCAGAAAAAAGGTGTGCAATATATTAAAGCGGCCAAGAAATACATGGATAAATACGATGCTGATATGAAAAAGAAAACTGAAGAATATATTCAGAAGGCTGTTAAAAAATTGCCGTCACATATCAAGCCGACGACAAAGAAATACGAAATCAATACTGCACCCAAGATTGTTAATGGCGAAAAAATAGATAACAAACTTGGTGATTATGCGGCAAAAAGAGGTCCTAAGTTCAATAAAATGGTCGAGGCCGGAGATGAGTATGTGCTGGATGATGGTTCGCCGGTCAAAACCATGAAACTGATTGATGCCATACTTGATTATCAGAAAGGCAAGGAAAAGGTCACAAGCGGTGAACAGGCGGAGAGATTTATCGATTCCATGCGCTTGCTGGCTGAGATTACAATAGGAACTCCTCATGAAAAACTCTTCACCGACCAGCTTAACCGCGTCAATAAATTAAGAGGCGCAAAGCCGGGAAGCAAGAACTATATCGATAAAAAAGAAATATTTGTGGAATTTAAAAGTGAGGCGTCGTTTTTCAAAGAGGAAGAAAAAGGAATACTAAAGCCTGAGGATTTTCATGAAAATAAAGTAAAAAAACCGGCTACCGGTAAGAAATTGTAATTTAAGAGTTTAAAAAAGATACCTTTTTCGGAAACGTTAAAAAGCCGCGACCGGAAAAGGTATTTTTTATGCGGAAAACCGATAAAACTTGACATAAGGAGCATTGATATTATATTATGATTATTACATTAAAATCATGATATTCCGGGAATGAACAATGTATATTTTTGGTGACAAAAAATTCAGCCTCGATTTTCTTGAACTGCTGGAAAGAGAGAACATAGACTACAAAAGCGCCTCATTTTTTACGGAAACGGACTGTGACGGGGAATGCCGTTTTACGGCAGGATGGATCGGTCTGTTTGAAAATGAAAAGGCCGGAGCGCGTCTTTTTGTTGCAAGTGCGGTCTGCGGGAATGACGAGATAAGATTTTATAAGGGAAATCTTAACCGCAGGGAAAGGCAGGTCGATTTCAAAAGACAGTGGCAGTATCGTTTTGTGATGCTTGAAGAAATTGACAGGCTGAAAATTGAGAGACTGGTTGCCGGTGCCGTCGTGATCACCGTAAATAAGGACGGCAGCGAGGACAGGCTTGCAATATTGTCAAACAGGTGCATACACGGCGTTTTAAAGCTCGAAAAGCTGGTGAACGAATACAAGGAAAACGGGAAGATAAAGGAAGAGTCGTTAGAGGATGAAAACGAGGGCCTTTACTGCGAAAAATGCGGAACGATGTATCCCGACAAGGACCGTAAGGTATGCCCGAAGTGCATGAACAAGCGCTCTCTGTTTATCAGGACTGTTTCATATCTTAGAGGCAACACGGCAAAGCTGGCGGTAAAGTTCATGTGCTACATCGTCACGGCACTTTTAAATCTGGTGTGGCCCTACCTTAACGGTACGATTTTATATGACAGGGTGCTGAAAAAGGATGAAAAGTTCATGGGGATACTGGGGCTCGATCCTGAAGATTATGTGCTTGCCCTGGCTCTCGTGGTGCTGACGATGATACTTACCAAGCTTACGATACAGCTGACGGGAATACTGCAGGGAGTGCTGACGGCAAAAATCACTCCGAGACTGGTAAGAAATCTGAAAAACGATGTATTTACATCAATGGGCAGGCTTTCCATCAAATTTTATAACAGCAAACAGACGGGCTCGTTAATGACAAGGGTGCTTTCGGACGCAGACGAGGTCATGGGCTTTTTTACCGATGCCCTGCCTTATTTTATCATAAACAGTTTTACTCTTATCGCAACTATCGTGATCATGCTAAGGCTGAATGTGACTCTGGCTTTGTTTTCGATGATTTTCATTCCTGTTACATTTATGATCAGCTGGTTTATGAGGCCTGTCCTGTGGCACCGTTACGGAAGAAGGCACAGGGCAAACAGGACGCTGAATTCAAGGGTAAACGACAATCTTAACGGAGCAAGGGTCGTAAAGGCCTTCGGCAAGGAAGAAAACGAAACGGAAAGATTCGATAAGGCGAACGGAAGGCTCAGAGAGGCCGAGATGGCTGTTGTCGAATATGACAGCAAATTCTATGAGATATATACGGCGGCAGAAGGCCTTGCGGGGCTGATGGTCTGGCTTGTCGGTTCTTATCTTGTCATTTACAGGCAGAACTTTTCGCTCGGTCTTCTTATCACCTTTGCCGGATATGTCCAGCAGTTAAACGGTCCGATGGATTTCTTTTCGAACTGCATCAGATGGTTTACAAACTGCATGAATGCGTCGGAGAGGATTTTTGAGATAATCGATGCCAAGCCCGATATAGTTGAGAAAGAGAATCCGGTAAGGATCGAAAGGCTTAAGGGAGATGTGGAGCTTGACAATGTGACCTTCGGCTATGAAGAGCATAAGCCCGTGTTGAAGAACGTAAGCTTTAAGGTAAAGGGCGGAGAAATGCTGGGCATAGTCGGAAGAAGCGGCGCGGGCAAGACCACCATCGTAAGCCTCATCAACAGGCTGTACGATCCGGATGAGGGCGCGGTGAAGATCGACGGGTACGATCTAAAGGATCTTTCGTTTGACACGCTTCGCGGAAATATTGCCATGGTTTCGCAGGAAACCTATATTTTTGTCGGAAGCGTGGCGGATAATATCCGTTATACCAATAAAAACGCGAGCATAGAAGAGGTGGTAAGGGCAGCGGTGCTTGCCTCCGCCCATGATTTCATATGCAAGCTTCCGGACGGTTACGATACGATAGTCGGGGCAACCGGAAGGTCGCTTTCGGGAGGCGAAAAGCAGAGGATTTCCATCGCCAGGGCTATACTGGCCGATCCGAAGATACTGATACTTGACGAGGCGACCGCATCTGTGGATACCGAAACAGAGCTTGCGATACAGTCGTCGGTCAATATGCTGATAAAGGACAGGACTACCATTTCGATAGCTCACCGTCTTTCGACTTTAAGGGATGCGGATCATCTTATTGTAATAGACGACGGCAAGGTTGTCGAAGAAGGAAGCCACAAGGAGCTTGAAGAGCTTAAGGGTACCTACTATAAGCTTCGCGAGCTTCAGACCAAGGCGCTGGCTTTAAGAGATTAGAAAAGAGGGTAAGATGGAGGATAATAAAAACGAAGAATTTTCCATGGAGCAGATGGAAGAAGAAACTAAGATGATGCTGAGACTAAGATATCTCGACAGTTCAAACGCCCATTTTGAACGAACAAAAGGAGGCTTTGTTTCGCTGTTGGTAAAGACCGGGGAAAAGCAGAAAAATAAAGGGCTGTACGGTCAGGAAACAACGAGGATAGACGGAAGCGACGAGGAGGGAAACATTACAGAGTTTTACAAAAGGGTAAACTTTTTCAGCGGCTTTCCGTTCACGGATCCGGGCCGTTACATTTCCGTGCGCGAAGCAAGCGAAAAGGCTCCGGAAATAGGTGTGATAAAGGATATTGAAAAGGATCTGGATGCAGAGAGCATAAAAATGGTAAAGGAACAGCTTGCCATCAGATATTTTACGCCTGTGATCACGAAGATAAACAATATAAAGGAGCAGCACGGCTTCGCTTACTGGGATGTGGAAACGAAGCAGGGCAGATGTCGCTTTACCATCAGGCTGAATTCAAACAGCGTGATATATCTAAACGATGTGAGGCTTTTGATCACAGACCTTGACGAGAACCGCTTTGAAATCCCCGATTATACCAGGCTTAGCGGCAGGGAACTGAAAAAGCTGGATCTGTTTTTATAGGATAAAAAGAAGGACGGAAGATGAATTTAAATGTTGCGATGCCTCTGTCCCTGCAGACGGCATCGGGAATGACAAAAGAAAAGATAAAATACTGCTCGCCCTTTGATATAAGAGGTGACGGCAGCATCACTCAGAGGGATTCCTTTCTGGCGGTCAGTGCCGATGAGCTCTGTGTGATCGAGGCCGGAAGCGTCAGGGAGAGGATAGGAATATCCGATATCGAAAGGCTTAAATGCGAGCCCGGTGTGGGACAGGGCATGCTTGTGCTAAAAAGAAGGGACAGGGACTATGACGAGCTTTTCCTTCGCTTTTCACACAAGCATATCAGCCGTATGGCATATATTGCAAGGGCTGTCGAGATACTTCGCGATAAGGGAAGCGAGAGGATCGTGAGCCTTGAAAGAGAAAAGACCTGTCCGGAATGCGGAAGACCGATGCGGGGCAGGACGATATGTCCTTACTGTGCTCACGGCGAGCATAAAAGCGCTTCGCATATGGGCGTGCTCAGGAAATTCGCAAAGCTGTGTTTTTCCTACAGG
>DFFN01000114.1 GCA_002369525.1 Lachnoclostridium sp. UBA3775
GGTGGTAGAACAGTTGGTTCAGGTTCTGTAGTAAGCATTATCGAATAATTTATCTTCTATATAAATTGACTGATAGTATGAGCGCTTCTCAAATGAGGGGCGCTCATTTTGATTTTGCTTTTTAGTATAAGATTAGCCATCATTTAAGCAAAAATAATATATTGTTATATCGTAAAAGCGGTGATAAAATATTCTGACAATGAAGTAATGTGCCTTTTGGCTTTTATCAAAAAAGAGGTAGTAATGGAAGAGAAAAGATTTCCGAGAACAAGAATGCAGTGGCTTTCCGATAACATGAAGGGCTTTAAAGGCCTTTACATTGTATCGATAATCGGAGCACTCGTATATAATGCCATGCAGCTGACCGTCCCCTATTTCTCACAGCAGATAGTGGACAGGTTTCTTATGGGTGAAAATGCCGCGCAGGAACTTAAAGATCACAGGGACGTATTTTACAGGCTTATCATCCTGATGGTAGGTCTTACTCTTGTGCGCGTAACCATCGTTTACATGACCTGCATGGGCTTTGAACGTGTTTCGCAGGCTGTGCTTTTCAGGGTCAGAAATACCCTGTACGACAAAATCCAGAGACAGGACATGCATTTTTACTCGACATACCGTACCGGTGACCTGATGACGAGAGTAACGGGCGACCTTGATGCCGTAAGGCATATGATCGCATGGGTAATCAGAATGATAATCGAGGCCTTTGCGCTTATGGGCGCAACATCGATCTACTTTATCATCATGGACTGGAGAATAGCACTGTCGCTTCTTGCGGTCGCACCCTTCATTTTCGCGATCATCGTGCTCTTTAAAGCAAAGGTTGCTCCAATGCATGCCCTTCTCCGCGAAAAATTTGCAAATATGAATACCATTGCCCAGGAAAATATTTCCGGTAACAGGGTGGTTAAGGCTTTTGCACGTGAGGAATATGAAAAGGAACAGTTCGATGCCTGCAACAAGGACTATAAGGAAACGAATATTGCAACGGCAAACGTCTGGCTGAAATACTTCCCCTACATCGAAAGCTTTGCAAACCTGCTTCCCGTCATACTTCTTCTTGTCGGCGGTATTTTCCTGATCAAGGACCCCGAGCACTTTACCATGGGCGAATTTGTGGCGTTTTCCGGCCTTACCTGGGCTCTTGCAAACCCCATGCGTCAGCTCGGTAACATAATGAATGAATTCCAGCGTTTCTCCGCTGCTTCAAACAAGGTTATGGAGATTTACTATTCCGAGCCTGAGATAGTTGATGCCGAGGATGCGATTTCGCACCCCGGAAGATTTGAAGGAAAGGTGGAATTTAAGGATGTAAGCTTTAAGTATTCCGACGGAAAGCTGCCGGTGCTTAAAAACATATCCTTTGTCGCAAATCCCGGAGAGACCGTTGCGATCATGGGCGAGACCGGCTGCGGCAAAACCTCGCTTATTCATCTTATCCCGCGTTTCTATGAACCTACAGGCGGAGAGGTGCTTATCGACGGTGTGAACGTCAACCGCTACAAGCTGAAGGAGCTTCGTACCGGTATCGGCCTCGCAACCCAGGATGTGCTTTTGTACTCCGATTCCATCGACGGTAATATCGCCTACGGCGATCTCGAGCTTACAAAGCAGGAGGTTGTTAAGTATGCAAAATATTCCGCAGCCGATGATTTCATCGCAAAAATGCCCGAGGGCTATGACACCATAGTCGGTGAAAGAGGCGTCGGTCTTTCAGGCGGCCAGAAACAGAGGATCTCCCTCGCAAGAGCTCTTGCCGTGCGCCCGTCAATACTGATACTCGACGATACGACCTCGGCGGTTGATATGGAAACCGAAAAGCAGATACAAAAGAGCCTTAACGAGCTTGACTTCCCCTGTACGAAGATCATAATCGCGCAGAGGATATCCACCACAAAAACCGCCGATAAGATACTGATACTTAAGGACGGCTGCATTGCCGAGCAGGGAACCCATGCAGAGCTTATCGCTGCAGGCGGTTACTATTCGGAGCTTGTGAAGCTTCAGACGGGAGAGAGTATATGAGCAGAAGAAATACCTACAAAGAAGACGAGATACTCGAAGAACCGTTTAATTACAGACATCTTCTCAGAGCCTCGTCCTACATAAAAAAATATATAAAATTCATGGGACTTGCACTGACGCTTTCCGCACTCGGCGGGATCACGGCTCTTTTCATGCCCATGATAACCAAAAAAGCCCTTGATGTGGCAATACCGGACAAGAACATGAAAATGCTCTATACCCTTGTGGGACTTCTGGTATTTTCCTATGCGCTCAGCATTCTCTTTGTGACTGTACGTTCAAAGATAATGGTAAGGGTGAGCCAGAACATCATTTATGACATAAGAAAGGATCTTTTTGCGCATCTGCAGAAGCTTCCCTTCCAGTACTATGACGACAGACCTCACGGCAAAATACTCATAAGAGTCGTTAACTATGTAAACTCCGTTTCGGATATGCTTTCAAACGGACTCATAAACATAGTGCTCGAGAGCATGAACCTGATATTCATAATCATTTTCATGTTCCTTGTAAACGTGCAGCTCTCGCTGGTTGTTATGTGCGGCGTCCCGATACTCATGGTCTTTCTGCTCCGCATCAAGAAAAAGCAGAGGATTGCATGGCAGAGAGTGTCAAACAAGAATTCAAACCTTAACGCATACCTTCAGGAGAACATCGTCGGCGCAAGGATCACCCAGATTTTTGCAAGAGAGGACGAAAACAAGGAAATTTTCGAGGATCTGAGCAACCGTTGCCGCGGGGCATGGATGCAGGCAGTTAAATATTCAAACCTTGTATGGCCCGGAATCGACTCGATTTCCGTGTTTGTAAGGGCTGCGATCTTCATATTCGGTCTTGTCGTAATGGGTGAAGGAAATGTAAGCCTCGGTACGATCATCGCGATTTCAAGCTATGCTTCGCGCTTCTGGCAGCCGATCATGAACCTTGGCAACACCTTCAACAATTTTATAAACAATATTGCTTATCTTGAGAGAATATTCGAGACCATAGATGAGCCGGTTACAGTTGACGATGCTCCTGATGCAGGCGTAATGCCTCCGATCAAGGGTGAGGTTACCTTTGAAAACGTGAGCTTTTCCTATGAAAAGGACAAAGAGGTGCTTCATAACGTAAGCTTTACGGTTAAACCCGGCGAAAGCGTTGCACTGGTCGGACCGACAGGCGCCGGCAAGAGCACGATAGTGAGTCTTGTTTCGAGATTCTACAACATAGAAAAGGGCCGCATACTTATCGACGGGCATGATATATCCAAGGTTACGCTTGCATCCCTTCGTTCACAGATGGGTATCATGCTTCAGGACAGCTTTATATTCTCGGGAACCATTGAGGACAATATCCGTTACGGTAAGCTTGATGCCACCCACGATGAGATCGTAAGAGCCAGCAAGACCGTCTGTGCCGATGAATTCATTAAAACCATGTCGGACGGCTATGAAACCGAGGTAAAAGAGAGGGGGTCGCTCCTTTCTCAGGGCCAGAAGCAGCTCATAAGCTTTGCAAGAACCCTGCTGTCGGATCCCTCGATACTTGTGCTTGATGAGGCAACCTCGAGCATTGACGTTCAGACAGAGCGTGCTCTGCAGAAAGGTCTTGATGAAATGCTTAAAGGCAGGACCAGCTTTATCATTGCACACCGCCTTTCAACCATCATGAACTGCGACAGGATCATGTACATAGATGACGGAGGAATAGTTGAATGCGGCAGCCATGCCGAGTTAATGGAAATGAAGGGCAAGTACTATAAGCTCTTCACTTCCCAGATGGAGGATATCGCCTGAGGAGAGTCAAACATGAACAAAATATGAACTTTGAATTTACAAAAACGTTACAAAACTGTCATAAAAATTCAATATTCATATAGTATTATTAAGACAACAAAAACACAGAACATAGTTCAGTGTTAACGTTCATTCTCCTTATTATTACAAAACAAAATGTTCAACCCACCGTGAAAGCGGTGGGTGTTTTGTTTTAAGATAGAACCTCACCGTCAGGATTAAAGCAAAAGCCAAGATGAAAACTTGTTTTCGATATTGGCTTTTGCTTTAATCCGGAGAGGGCGGGGTTTTTAACCCCGCCCGACATCCATGTGAACAGCGCAGCTGTTTACATGGATGGACGGTGAGGTTATTATCAAAAAAAAAGAGGACTAAAAAAATGGAATTATACATTATCCGCCACGGACAGACCGTCTGGAACGCAGAAGGCAGGCTCCAGGGCAGGACCGATACCGAACTTAACGAAAACGGCAGGGAAGCCGCAATAAACTACGGAAAAACCCTTACCGGCATAAAATTTGACAAAGTATTTGCATCTCCGCTTAAAAGAGCCAGGGAGACTGCAGAACTGATACTTGAGGCACAGAGAGAAAAAACCGGAAATACATGTGACGGAACCGGTTATCCTGATGCAAAATCTGAAGATGAACCGGAAATAGTTACCGATCCCCGCCTTGCAGAGATATCCTTCGGAGTCGAGGAAGGTTCTGACTACCGCGACTGGCTTAAGGAAGGCAATCCCTTCGGCTGTTTCTTTACCGAGCCCGGAAAATATAAAGCGCCCGAAGGTGGCGAAGAAATTGAGGAAGTAATTGCCAGAACCGAAGAATTTCTCAAAGAAAAAATCGAGCCTCTCTATGAAACTTGCGAAAAGATAATGATAGTTGCCCACGGCGCATTGAACAAGGGACTCATGTGCTACCTTGAAGGCAACACAAAAGAAACCTTTTGGGGCAGTGGCCTCCAGAAGAACTGCGAAGCGGATATTTTTGAATTTGACGGGAAATCATGGAAAAAAGCATGGAAAAAAACTGTAAGCTTTTGACTTATTCTTCGTGTAATAAGTGAAAGACAAAGGAAAGGAGAAAACCGATAATGGATAATGGCGCCGAAAATTATCGTCGTTTTCTTGCAGGTGATGAGACAGGTCTGGATGAAATCCTGCATGATTATAAAGATGGTTTGATTTTTTATATCAATACTATAGTCGGGAACATTTATGATGCTGAGGATATTGCCATTGATACCTTTGCTCTTTTAGGAATAAAGAAGCCGAAGGATAAGAATAAAAGCTCTTTTAAAACATGGCTCTATACCATAGGGAGAAACCTGGCAATAGACCATCTCAGGAAAAACAAGAAAAAAGCTGAAATACCGCTTGATGAAGTTGCGGAACTGTCTGATGATAAGGACGAAATGCTGATGGCATATGTTAAAACAGAACAAAATGTCATGTTGCATAAATCGATGGAAAGGCTTAAGGCTGAATATCGACAGATTTTATGGCTCATATATTTTGAAGGCTTATCTTATAAACAGGCTTCTGTCATTATGAAGAAAAGTGTTAATGCTACGGAGGTTCTGGCAAGCAGGGCACGAAAGGAATTAAAGGCACAGCTTGAAAGGGAGGGCTTTGAATATGAAGGACTATGAAGAATTTAAAAAAGCAGTATATTCCCGCATTGAAAAAGGCAGGGAAGCAGAGCAAAAACGAAGCAGGAAAATTCTGGAATTTTCGATTGCTGGAGCAGTATGCGTAATATTCTCGTTTGCGTTAATTGTGGTAATCAAGAACATGAATAACGAAAAAAAGAAAAACTCGGAAGAAGTTAATACTGATGAAGCTAAAGTACATGAAAATGAGGTATCAGAGGCTGACAGGATTATGCCTTTTGAAGGGATTTATATGTATGTTCCGGATGAAGTTCCTGCAGGTGAATTCGCAGGGGATATGTATCGCCCTGATGGATACAGTGAGAAAATCGGGTCGGCCCTTGCTTTAAAACTGGAAAACTCGGGAGAGGAAAACTACAATGTTCTGATTGAATGTTATAATTATAACAATAGTTTTGATTATGAACAGTTTGACCGGTGTGTGACAGAAATAAATGAGAGAAAAACAGATCATTCGAAATATATTAATGTAATCGAGGTTAAGCCTGTAAGCAGATATTATTCTGCCGGTAATACGGAACCGGAAGAAAAGAATGATTATTTTAAAAATGTGATTTTGTTGGCCGCAAAGCTTACAAAAGAGGAAATTCTTGAATTGGCGGATAAGGTAAAAGGAATAACTTTATTATATATCGGCTCCGGCGTCAGAAATAATGAATTGCTTAAGGAATGGGAAAAAAGCAGGGAAGGTATCAATGCATTTTGTGAAGCTGAAGGCGATATGTATGTTTTTGAAGGAAACAATATTGTTTGTTATCCTGATATATGGGTAAAAGAATAAAATCATAAATGGCAGGGTGCTCAGAACACCCTGCCTTCTATTTTTTTCGAAATTTCATCCTGTACTGTTTTCACCTCGCCCTCAAATTCCCTCGATGACGTTAAAACACAGCCGTTGCCGCGGATGATGATCTGCTCGACGCCGTCAGAGGTGACAACGCGTACATGATATTTTCTGCCGAAATCGGTGGCAAAACGCTCTATGTAGCGGTCGGCGGTTTCGGCGGTTTTTGTATAGACCACATGTATGTTGCGGTAATCGGAATATTCCTCATCATGTCCCTTTACCCTGTAGGCGTCAAAGACTACGATAAGGTTCATGCCCTTCTGGGCCTGGTAGTCGCAGAGTATGTCGAGAAGCCTTCCTCTGGCGCCGTCAATATTCACATTCGCCAGTTCGTTCAATTCCTGCCATGCAAAAATAACGTTATAGCCGTCAACAAGGAGATAGGACTCCTCAGGTACGAAAGGGCGCTCCTGCCCTTTGTAGGGCCTTATGGTTTTTTGTGAAGCGTTTTCGTGGTCTGCATTTATCCATTCAAGCTCCTCGGCGGCGCTTGCGCGCATTTTCTCTCTTTTGCTGTCAACGTTTTTGGAGGAGTTTGAATAGAAGGTCTTATTTAAAATGTCGTCGATGTCGTCTGTCCCGAGAGCCATATCAAGCTTTTCGGCTGTGGTCATCGTGCCTGTCCGGGGAGCCGCCTGCTTGATCATGACACCCGAAGGGTCGGCAGGGTTTAATTCCTCAACAGGCAGGTGCATGCAGTCCTCCGCTTCGTTCCATGAAACAGTAAAGGAGCTGCCGTGTGAGCAGAAAACAGAATCCGGAGTGTTTCTTAAATCAGCCTGGGCATCATAATTAAGCTCTGCAAGGACTTCTTCGGTGTTATGGCACTTATCATATCCTGCGGGAAAGGTGCTGAGGCTTCCCAGACCCTTTGTATAGGAAGCCAGCTCAAGCCTGTAATCGCCGAGAGCCGATGCGGGAATAAGCCCGGTGATTAGCGTGCTTTCGGCAAGCTCCATGCTGGCACCGCGCATTTTAAGGTCCGTCATGGCCCTTCCGACACATTCTGCGGGAACGCTCAGCTCATACGAATAGTAGGGTTCAAGAAGCACCGGCGCAGCCTTCATGAGCCCCTGTCTTACGGCGCGGTTTGCCGCCTGTCTGAAATCGCCGCCTTCGGTGTGCTTGGGATGCGCCTTGCCCGAGAGCAGTGTGATCTTAACATCGGTAAGCCTTGAGCCCGTGAGGACTCCTTTATGGTGCTTCGCAGCAAGCACCGAAAGTATCTGCTTCTGCCAGTGTCCGGCGAGAATATCTGAGGAACACTTGTTTTCAATGACGATCCCGCTTCCGCGTTCAAGAGGCGTAAGCATGACATGGACCTCCGCATAGTGCCTTAGAGGTTCGAAATGACCGAAGCCGAGGGAGGTGTCCGCGATTGTTTCCTTGTATATTATCCTGCCGCTGCCGAATTCTGCATCAACGTTGAAACGTTCTTTAATGCGGCTTTTAAGTATTTCGATATGTACGTTGCCCATGACATGCAGCAGTATGTCTTTATGCAGCTCGTCCCAGATTATGGAAAGCGTCGGATCCTCCTCTTCAAGAGTGCGCAGCCTCGGAAGAAGGAGGGCGGGATCCGAACCATCGGGGAGTATAAGACGGTAACTGACAGTGGGCTCGAGCATCCATGAAGCGCAGGCATCGGCGGCACCGTCGCTACCGAAGCTCATGCCGGAGCTTATGCTGTCCGTACCGCTGATTGCAACAATGTCTCCGGTGACGGCCCGCTGAACGCTTTTGTATTTGTCGCCGGAATAAAGCCTGAGCCCCGAAACCTTCTCGTCGCCGATGCTGTCGCGAAGGGAAAGCGAGCCGGACAGTATCTTTATAAGGCAGAGCCTTACGGCATTCTCGTCACGGAAGATTTTAAAGCATCTTGCGTAAAACGCATCGGGGGATTTTGCCTTTAAGTCCGCAGGAAGTTCATATACCGGATATTCCGGCAGAACATCGAGTACCCTTATCAGCTCATCGATTCCGTTAAGCCTTAAGGCGGAGCCGAAGCAGACAGGAAAGAGCCTGCGAGCCGAAAAAGCATGGCTTATGTGCGAAAAAACAAGGCTTTCCCCCTCGAGATAGGCTTCGAGCATTTCCTCGTCGCAGACGGCAATTTCCTCCGAGATGTCTGCGGGCGCCGTTACAGACGCATCATCATGTCCGTGAGAGCCGCCTTCCGTAAAAACGACATGGGTAAAATCGACGCAGGCAGAGGAAAACAGGGCCTTGAGATTCTGCAGGACAAGTCCCTTGTTAAAGCCCGGCATATCACATTTGTTGACAAATATAAGAACGGGAACCTTATAGGCCATAAGCAGGCGCCATAAGGTCTTGGTGTGGCTCTGTACACCCTCCGTGCCGCTTATCACAAGCACCGCAAGGTCGAGCACCGAAAGCACGCGTTCGGCTTCGGTACCGAAATCCACATGCCCCGGCGTGTCAAGCAGGGTAAATTCCGTGTTTTCGGTCTGAAAACGGGCGCACTTACTCAGTATGGTAATGCCGCGTGCACGCTCGATAGCATCCGTATCAAGCAAAGTATCGCGGTTATCCACACGCCCGAGCTTCCGTATCGCCCCCGTTTTAAACAAAAGGGCTTCCGAAAGAGTAGTTTTTCCGGCGTCTACGTGCGCCAAAATTCCGATAGTCAGCTTCTTCATACCATGATTTTAGCAGATAAGCCGGAAAAATGCAATAAAACATGTCAATATACCGAAGTACAGGCAATATGTAAATAAGGGGTGAAAAAAATCTTGCAAAAGCCCATGTATTGTCTTAAAATATAAGAACAGAAACTTAGAATAGGAAGTGTGCGCATACGCTTCGGAAAAGAGGACAGGAATGAGAATAGTAGTAAAAATAGGCACTTCGACACTTGCCCATCCCACCGGCCGTTTAAACATCCGTCTGGTGGAGGAACTTGTAAAGGTGCTTTCCGATATAAGAAATGCGGGTCATGAGCTCGTGCTTGTTTCTTCTGGTGCCATCGGAATGGGCGCCGGAAAGATGATGTTAAAGGAAAAACCGTCGGATATCGCTACCAAACAGGCGGCGGCAGCGGTAGGACAGTGCGAGCTGATGTATACCTATGACAAGCTTTTTGACGAATACCGTTACATGGTCGGACAGATTCTTGTGACTGCATCCGATATCGAGGATGAGCAGAAGAAGCAGAATTTCCAGAACACGATCTTTAAGCTTCTTGAGTGCAAGGTTATTCCGATCGTAAACGAAAACGACACGGTCTCGACCTTTGAGATCAACTCCATCGGTGACAATGATACGCTGGCTGCGATCGTAGCCGTAAACTGCAAGGCCGACCTTCTCATACTTCTTTCGGATATCGAAGGACTTTACACGGGAGACCCGCACATGGATGAAAGTGCCAAGCTCATAACCTCCGTTTATGAGATCACTCCGGAAATAGAAGCCCTTGCGGGCGGAGCGGGGAACCTCGGAACAGGCGGAATGGCGACCAAGATAGGAGCCGCAAAGCTTGTGTGCGAAAACGGCATCGACATGATAATAGCGAACGGCAGCAAGCCCACTCTGCTTTATGAGCTTATGAGGGGCTGCCCCGTCGGCACAAGATTTTTTGCGGAAAAACACTACGAACACAGATAAGAGGACGTATTAAGGAGGAAGCCATGAAAATAGGATTTATAGGCACCGGTAATATGGGCGGTGCGCTTGCCAAGGCAGTAAGCACCGGGATAATAAAGAAGGAAATGGTGATATCAGACAAGGATATCAGCAAGGCGGACGCCCTTGCAAAGCAGATAGGCGTTCAGGCATCGTACAATACCGAGATCGCAAAGAACGCAAAATATATAGTGCTCGGCGTGAAGCCGCAGTTCATGGCCGACTGCCTGAGCGAAATAAAGGCCGACCTTGCCACACGCGCAAAGCTTGAGGACAGGTTCATACTTGTAACGATGGCCGCCGGAGTTAAAATGGAGAAGATCCAGGAGATGGCAGGCGGAAACTATCCCGTCATAAGGATAATGCCGAACCTTGCGGCTGCTGTAGGAAAGGCTGTCATCATGATGGCCAAAAACGATCTTGTTATCGATACCGAGGCCGAGGATTTCAAGAAGATGTTTTCGGCAGCGGGGCTTGTGGATGAGATCGACGAAAGCCTGATCGATGCGGGAATGGCGATCTCCGGCTGCGGCCCTGCCTATGTTTTCATGGCGATCGAGGCTCTTGCCGACGGCGGAGTAAGATGCGGGCTTCCGAGAGACAAGGCTTTGCTTTATGCAAAGAAGACCATCGAGGGTTCTGCGGCATATGCGCTTGATTCCGATAAGCATCCCGAGGCTTTGAAGGATGCCGTATGTTCTCCCGCAGGCACGACCATCGAGGGAGTTGCGGTGCTTGAACAGATGGGTTACCGCTCCGCACTTATGGAGGCTGTTCAGGCTGCCTATGACAAGTCCGTGGACCTCGGAAAAGGCAAATGACAAAGTCTAATAACAGGCAGGGAATAATCTGCATCATATTTGCGGCGTTTTTCTTTGCTCTGATGAATCTTTTTATACGTGAAGCAGGAGACCTCCCGACCTATGAAAAAGCCTTTTTCAGAAACGTTGTGGCGGTCTTTGTTTCGGGCTTTACGCTGCTTGCGGGGAAGAAAGGCTTTAAGGTGGGAAAAGGAAACCTTAAATATCTTTTCGGACGTGCCGGCTTCGGAACCGTCGGCATATTCTGTAATTTCTATGCCATCGACAAGCTTGATATTTCGGACGCTTCGATGCTTAACAAGCTTTCGCCCTTCTTTGCGATGATCTTTTCTATATGGGTCCTTAAGGAAAAGCCGAAGGCAAAGGAGTGGATCATTGTCATGGTTGCGTTTATCGGAGCATTGTTTGTTGTCAAACCGGGCTTTGACGTTACGAGGCTTCCGGCGCTTATCGGCCTCATCGGAGGCGCTGCGGCGGGGCTTGCCTATACCTTTGTGAGAAAGCTGGGGTCAAGAGGAGTAAGGAGCAGCAACATAGTGTTCTTCTTTTCATGCTTTTCGGTGCTTGTTACCCTTCCGATGCTTATCGCGGGCTATAAGCCGATGGACGGCAGGCAGCTCCTGATGCTTTTGCTCTGCGGAGTTTCGGCAACCGGAGGACAGTATTCGATCACCATGGCCTACCAGAAGGCTCCCGCCAAGGAGATTTCGGTATTTGACTATACGCAGGTCGTTTTCGCCGCCGTACTGGGCTACCTGTTCCTCGGACAGATGGCGGACCGCTATTCATACATCGGTTATGCGGTCATAATCACCGCGGCAATCTTTAAGTGGTATGAAGCAAATAAGACGTCGCCGGAGGGATGACGGATCAAAAAAGGAGAGAAGAGGCAGATGGTTTCTGAGGAAAAACTCAAAAAAACAAGGGAATTCTTTGACGGAGACCTTTTCGCAAAGGGCGCCGGATGCTACATAGAAGAATTTGACAAAGACTACAGCATATGCTCGATGAAAATCGGGCCGGAACACAGGAATGCCTACGGCGGTATCATGGGCGGTGCGATTTTTACGCTTGCCGACTTTGCGGCAGCGGTGGTCGCCAACCAGGACGGCATGAAAACAGTGGCAAACAATATGAACATTACCTTTGTCGGCAATTCAAAAGAGGATAAGCTCGTTGCCACCGCAAAAATGATAAAGGACGGCCGTTCCACAAGCTATGTAGAGGTTGAGATTCTTGACAGGAACGGTAAAAAAATCGCCTACACCACAGTTTTGGGCTTCCACCTGAACTGAAGCATTGCAGGCAATGGAGCAGTATATGCATTTTGTAGACGCAAAAGGAATACTTACCGGCAGCGGTTCATATCCCGGGATGAACATATACCGGGGCTGTATACCCATGGCTGCATATACTGTGACAGCAGAAGTACCTGCTACCAGTTTACTCACGATTTTGAAGACATAGAAGTAAAGCAGAATGCTCCGGAGCTGCTGGAGAGGGCTCTGAAATCAAAGCGGAAAAAGTGCATGATAGGCACGGGCTCCATGTCGGATCCTTACATGCACTGCGAGGAAAAGCTTGGGCTGACAAAAAAGTGCCTTGAAATCATTTCGCGCTATGAATTCGGTCTGGCGATTCAGACTAAATCCGACCGCATACTTCGTGATATAGACCTGCTTGACGAGATCAACCGCAAGGCAAAATGTGTAGTGCAGATGACGCTGACTACCTATGATGACAGGCTCTGCAGCATTATCGAGCCCCATGTCTGTAACACGAAGCGGCGTATAGAAGTTCTTGAAAAGATGAGGGAGAGGGGTATTCCCACAGTGGTCTGGCTTACTCCCATCCTGCCGTTTATCAACGATACAAAAGAAAATATTGAAGCTATCCTGAATGAATGCGTGAGAATCGGTGTAAAAGGTGTGATATGTTTTGATATGGGCCTGACTCTTCGTGAGGGTGACAGGGAATATTACTATGCCGCTCTTGATAAGCATTTTCCGGGACTTAAAAAGAAATATATTGAGCGTTATAAAAATGCTTATGAACTCCCGAGCCCCGATTCAAAAGAACTGATGGCTCTGTTTACAAAAATCTGCAGGGCAAATGACATACTCTGCATACCGGATGAATGTTTTAAATACCTTGGCGAGCTGCCGGAAAGGTATGAGCAGCTGAGCCTGTTTGATATGTAGGATAAAGGCTTTCAGATGGGTTATCATGATAAAGACAGAAGTCCTGTTAACAAAAGAGTTACGGGAAAAACTTGACAGACTGGCGGAGCAGTTTCTTATAGAGCAGGGCTTTTTGGAAGAAAGAGTACGTATGCACGGAAATATTGCAAGGATAGAAGTGCCGGCAGAAGATATTCCCCGTCTTGCAGAAGATGGCATGCGTGGCATGATTTATGAAAGACTCAGGGAAATCGGTTTTATGTATGTCACTCTTGACATGCGCGGTTATCGTACCGGAAGTATGAATGAAACACTGAAGTTATGAGACAATGTACTTTTTAACGAAGATGGCAGCAGCAACAAGTCCTGGTATAGACTGTATAGGAACGGCCTTGTTTGAATTGTGCCCACGTTATTTATAATACTGAACTATGTGGCCATTCACGTTGTAAAACAGACCACTTGCGTCATAAATATTGACTGCAAGTGGTTCTTTTATTATAATGGTTTTACTGAAAAGTAAACTTTTTCTTCGCGTATATGGTTTAAGATCAGAGTTTTAAATCCTTTAGTGATGTTGCAGGTGCGCCACTAAAGTTCATAACATCTGCATTATGGTACTGAAAATGAGATTCTGTGTTTGTGATGATGAACCCGTTGTTGCTAATATAATAAAAAAAGAAATAGAAACAAAAATCAAAGGGACATTTGCGGAAGGCATTGATGTAGATATCTATAATAATGCTCATGATCTTATGTGCGAAAATCTGTATAAAAATTACACGGCTGTATTTATGGACATTGAGATGGAAGGCGTGAGAGGAGACAAAGCTGTTAAATATTTCAGAAAGAGTTTTCCGGAACAGAAGATTATTTTTGTCAGTGCCTATGAATACATGGCATTTGAAACTTACGATGTTAAGCCCGTTGCTTTTGTAAGAAAGAGCAGGCTTGAAAAAGATATGTCCATTGCGGTGGAGTTGTTATTAAAAGAACTGGCAGATGAAGATTTCAAACTGGATATAAAGCGCAAGGACGGAACAGCCGTTTTTGAATCCTTGTCAAACGTTTTATATATTGAAATATTGAATCATCTCAGTATTGTTCATACCCATACAGCTGACGGAATGGAAGAAACTATTGAAAGCAGAGAGTCATTGAGGTCATTCAGGAAAAAGCTGGAGAATAAAGGCTTTATTATGGTACATAAGTCATATTTTGTAAATATGAAGCATATATATTCTATTAGTAAGACAGAACTGGTTTTGGTAAACAGGAAAAAAATACCGGTAAGTAAACATCGTTTGGAATATGTGAAAACTGTCTTTGCCGATTATATCTGGAGGTTTGTCAGATGACAGAATTAATTGCTGATATAGTTGAAGCTGCCATAGAAACAGTTTTTTTGTTTTTATTGATAAATCCACGTAATAAAAAACATATAAGTATTGCGCTGAGTTTTACCTTCAGTGTCTTTCTGATCAGTGCTTCAACATATATTTTGGACATGATTCAGATGTTTTTTACTTTTGATGTTTTTATATATTTGCTGATAATGATCATTATCTCGGAATTATTTTTAGAAGGTAGTCATTATGAAAAAATAGCGAAGAGCGCATTGGCTGAGATATCTATAAGCATATCTGCTCTGATCTCAATGCTGATAATCCCTGCTGTTTTGAAAACCAGCCTTGTTAACACACTCGCAAAGGGTGAAAGCCGTACAAGAGTATTATCGCTGAGTCTGTCGAAATTAATTCAGTTAGTTGTCACAATAGTGTTATATCTGATAGAAAAGAAAAATAGGAAAACAGAAAAAGTAAACGAAAAAATTGAAGCAGTATTGATGATGGCTGTAACCGTTTGCTCTGATTTTGCTATTTCAATTATTGAAAATACAAATGAGACTATACGAAAGGTAATGATTCTGGCACTTATAGTATCAATGCTTGCGTTGAATTATTTTGCTTTGAGAGTAGTGTTCGAATTGATTAACAGGGAAAAAGAGGGAAAGAATTTTGAACTTTTTTTAGGAAAAATCCAGAGTGAGGTAATAAGAGTACATAGCGAAGAAACCAATCTGGAGGAAATGAGAAAGCTTCGGCATGAGATCAGGAATGAATATTTGCCCGTTAGAGAAATGATAAGAAATCAAAATTACACGGAAGCCGAAAAGGAACTTACTCGTTTGATCGGAGATGCGGAAATGAGTATGAAAAACTTTGATGCGGTTAATACCGGATATAAGATACTGGATTCAATTTTGAACTATTATATAAGAAAAATGAATGAGTTAGGAGTGAAATTGGATTACAAAATTGAAAAGCTATCTTTAAATTCGATAACTGAAAAAGAAGTATGTTCTATTATTGTCAATCTGTTAAAAAATTCTTATGAGGCTTTGGAAAAAAACGATAATAATAATAAAACTGCCAATATACAATTGATGAACAGGAGAGGTGGTCTGATGGTGCTGGTGTCAAACAGCATTGCGGAAAGCATTATCGGAAAAATACGGCCGGGCTACACCGATAAAAAGGATAAAAAGAATCATGGATTTGGTTTAAAGACTGTTGAAAGTATTGTTGACAAATATGACGGAAAGATGCAATTTGCTGAGAACGAAGGAATCTTCACAGTTAAGGTATTATTTTTTGAGGATATGAAAAATGATTGAAAGGTTTAGTAACAGAATTGCCGATTTATGTGTGAAATGTCTTCCGGAACAGAAAGACAAAAGAGATATTATTCAGTATGGAACTGAAAGTATTACTGCTACTTTGGTAAATTGGATACTGGTTTTAGTTTTCGGATTATTGCTTTGCGTATTGATCTGATTCAAATAGCAAAAGCAATTATGTATAGCTTTTTGTCGGTGGAAATAACCTTGCCTATACCACAAAAAAAATAAAAATCTGTCCAGTTGCGTCGTTAAATTGCCCACTCACGCTAAAAGTATTGACTATATTTGCATATTTTATATAATAAACAACGCATTAGAATTGTTTCAAACAGTTATGGCACGTATGCAACAGGAAGCGTAAGAATATTTGGCGTTCAGGGTTATTATCCGTAGGATTTTACAGGTGAAAAATGATTTGCAATTTTAGTTTATTATATAAGTATTGGAAATCGCATTGGAAAAATCTTCTTATTTATTTGATGTCGGGTTCTGTCCTTTTTGCTTCTGTTATGGTGGTCTTTTTTGTATTGAGATCAAAAATGGCATCCGCCATGAATGATGAATATGGAGAACAGGGAGCATATGTTATTTCCTATGTGGAAGGTCACTACGGCAGTCAGGAATTGAATACATATATCCAAAAAGCTAAGGAAAACGCTGCCGGTATCGAGGGTAAAATATATGTTTTGGGAAAAGTCGGAAGAGATAATCTAAGGTATACCTATGGATATCTTGAAGATAAATACAATCTGGCATACATTCCGTTAGAGGAGGGAAGACTTCCGGAAAATGATAATGAAATTGCTGTTGACAGAAATGTTCTCAATAACTGGGGGTGGATCGGAAAGGTCGGCAATACAATAGTGCTCGATGACGGGAAGGAATATACTGTGTCGGGTATCATAGATGAAAAATATGGTATTCATAGAAGAACCGAATTTAATGGCAGTATTTATGAGTTCTTAAGCTATGGTTTTAAAGGCTTGGAAGAAATCAAGTGCTTTCCGCTGATCTATTGTAATAGAAGTAACAAGGAGAGTTTATATGTTATAAATATGCTGGGAGGTAAAGATGATTATTCTGATGCTTCCCAAAGCAGCAAAGAGGATGAAAATCTGATTTTAAAATTCGGGGATGATTATCATCAGTCTTTTTTTCAAAGAAATTATCATTTTGCCAGCGCTTCCTCTGCAGCTAGTAAAAGTCTTGAATTTGATGCTGATACAAGATGGATTCTGATAATAGTCACAATAGCAACATTTGTGGCGGTTCTTTCTATGCTTTCCATATTGTTTGTGGTGAAAAAGGAAAAGGAAAACAACTATGGCATTCTGCTGAAAATCGGCATGAAAAAGAGAAGATTGTTTGTTCTCGATGCAATGGAGTGTCTTTTGGTAAGTGCTTTGGAAGCATTGGCGGGATTATGTATTGGAACACTTGTTTACAGTTATATTTTGCAATTCCAGAAAAAATATCTTGATATGAATGGCGGTTCCGGCTTCTCAAAGGATATTAATGTTACCAGAACAACTCATTCGCCGGTTTTAACTGCACTTGTATTTACTGTATGTGCTACGATAGTGACATATCTGGCAGCAAGTCTGATTTTATATCTGCAAAAAAAATACAGAGGGAAAAATCGAAAAAGCAACAGATCGCTTATTTTAAGCATGCACGGTATCTTTACTAATAAGCTTGTTACATTTATACAGTTTACTTCTTTATATCTGGCATGTCTGGGAACATTACTGGGTTATATTTATTTTACCACCGACAATAAAGAATATCACAATGGTCTGCCTTTATACAAATTTGACATTAATGAATATATTCTGCCTAACGGGTTTGATATGGAAAAGGACAAAATTGCAGAGTATTATATTACAGACGGACCAGGGATTATAAGAAGTGAGTGCGATTCGGGTTATGGGTTTGCTTCCGCATGGTATGACTTTTCGGCTGGAATTGATGACAGCATTGCAGATGAGGTTTCTAAGGATGCTTATATGATAGGTACTATCGATCAGACTATGGTTATAACCGATGATATAAGGCGAGGCTTTGATTATCAGATTGATATAAATGATGAGGCAAAAGAAACCTTAAAAAATAATTCTAAGCCTGAATATCAAGCATTTTTCGATGAAACAGCAAGTGAAAAAATCTTGAATTATATGCCGGTCAGGTTATTAAACAGAGGAACAATAGAAAAACTTGATGCTTGCGTATCAAGTGGTAAAATTGACCTGAAAAAAATCGACAGCGGCGAAGAAATCATTCTTGCAACCTCGGCGACTGCTCTTTTTGAAGCCGGCGAAGAAATGGAAATAGTTTCTGCGCTGGGAAATGAATATGGAATCGGAATAGATGAGCTTAGTGATAAAAAGGTAAAGATAGGTGCAGTTATATCAGTTACTCCGGGAGACGGAAAACTTTTGTATTACGCCGCCAAAATAAATCAAATCAGTACTTATCTCGTTACAACGGTTGCCGGAGCGAAGGCTATTGGACTTCATAATGCGGCATATACCGAAATAATGTCCGAAAAAGCTGTTGACGGAGGAAAAATACCTAAGACTGCCGAAATGAGTTTTACTTCTCGGGAAAAAATCAGACATGATGAGTTTATGAAGAAAATGACGGAAGTGGGCGGTATAATTGTCGTTGTCATCACAATGCTGATCATCGGTTTGGTAGCGTATTTTGGCTCTATAGGACTTAAAATCAGAAATAAAGCTTATGAGATATCAGTACTCAGGCTGCTTGGCGAATCTGCGGTAAAGATAAAGACACACATTATAATGAGTGTTATCTGGATTCCTTTTGCAGCATGCCTTTTGGCCGGAGGGACTACAAAGCTGGTACAGAAAAAAGTATTATCCGATTATGATCTTTATATAAAAAAATATCATTCAGTTGCGTTAAACATAGGAAGTATTGAACAGCAGGAGACTTTAGATAAAGAGGCTGAAGAATTCAGCAGAAACCATTTCCTCCCAGCATGTCTTTGGGATGCACACATTTCCAAAATACTATTATACATATTCATTTTTGTTTTTGCGGCCTCTGTGATAGGTGTTTTCATGGCGCTTAAAAAATATAGGTTAAAGATAATAGAAAATGTCAACAAAGAAAGGAAACGGGAATGATAGAGTTGAAAAACATAAAAAGGTATTACGGAAAAAACGACAGCCTTGTTAAGGCCGTTAACGATGTTTCTCTTACCATTAATGATGGAGAACTGCTTGCAATAGTCGGAAAAAGCGGAAGCGGCAAGACCACTCTTTTAAATTTGATGAGCGGGCTCGATAAACCGACGCAGGGTAATGTGCTTTATGAAGATGAGGATATTTATGCCATGAGTGACAACACCCTGTCCGATTTCAGGCTGAACAATATCGGTTTCGTGTTTCAGTTTTTTGATCTCATTCCTGAACTGAATGTAATCGAAAATATTACCTTACCTGCCAAAATTGCCAAAAAGAAAGTCGAGAAATCAGCCCTTGATGAAATGCTTGAAAGATTGGAAATCAAGGAAAAAATACATAGCCGCCCGTCTAAACTTTCGGGAGGACAGCAGCAGAGGACGGCGATTGCCAGAAGTCTGATAAACGATCCAAAATATATTTTCTGTGATGAGCCTACCGGAAATCTTGATGAAAACACCGGGCATGAGATTGCGGGGCTGTTAATTGAGCTCCGCAAGCGATTTAAAAAGACTGTAATCATCGTTACTCACGATATGGAACTGGCAAAGCAGTGTGACAGGATCATTAATCTGTCGGACGGAAAGATTTGCTAAAATTTACTAAAATAAAAAAAGCCCTTAACAAGCGGGCTTTTTTTTGATACAATATAAGAAGGTTTTGCGGATAAGTCCATACCGGAATAAAGGAGCGCTCATGAACATCATTCCCTACTTAATATGCTTTCCCTTTCTTGCGGCTTTTGCGGTGTTTTTTTTGAATGACGCCAGAATAAGGAAGATCATTGTGCCTGTTTTTGTGCTGGCGATAATGGTGCTTGACGGGATTGTCATCGGTGATTTCCTTATCAACAAGGATTCTGCTGCACAGGCGCTCTATATCCATACCCGCGAGGCGGACATGGTAATGCTCGGTGCCGAGGCGCTTCTTGTTGTTTTGGTGACGGTCCTTGCGATCAAACATAAGAAATATTATGCGATACCGCTTTCGGTTGTTTCGACCTTTATTGTAATGTATACAGAGCTTTCGGGCTTTGTCAAGGAAGAGTCCCCGCATATTTATGTCGACCGTCTTTCTGTAATGATGTGCACCATAGTCGGACTGATCGGCGGTCTGATAATCATCTATGCCCTCGGTTACATGAAGGGCTATCACGAACATCATAAAGAGGTCGAAGACCGCACAGACTATTTTATCTCGCTCCTTTTTGTATTCCTCGGAGCGATGTTCGGGCTGGTGCTTTCCGAAAGCCTTATCTGGATATTCTTTTTCTGGGAGATTACTTCCATCGTTTCGTTTCTGCTTATCGGCTATACAAAGACCGAAGAGGCCGTGAACAATTCGTTCAGGGCTTTGTGGATGAACCTTTTCGGCGGTCTCGGCTTTGCCGTTGCCATCTGCCTTAGTGTTCATAAATTTGAAAGTGCTTCGCTTGAATGCCTTGTAGCAAACGGAAGCGATCTGATGCCGGCGATTATGCTGCTTGCATTTGCTGCAATGACCAAATCGGCTCAGTTCCCGTTTTCGAAGTGGCTGCTCGGGGCAATGGTTGCACCGACGCCAAGCTCTGCGCTTTTACACTCGGCAACGATGGTAAAAGCGGGCTGCTACCTTCTTTTACGCATCGCTCCGGCACTTACCGGAACAGCCGAAGGAACCTTTGTTGCCCTGCTCGGCGGTTTTACCTTCTTTGCCTGCTCGGTTCTTGCGATTTCGCAGAGTGACGGAAAGAAAGTACTTGCATATTCGCCGATTTCAAATCTCGGCCT
>DFFN01000072.1 GCA_002369525.1 Lachnoclostridium sp. UBA3775
CGGCTCATCCATTATGATAAGAGCCGGATTATGCATGAGCGCAAGTATTATCCCGACCTTTTTCAGATTGCCGAGAGAAAGATCTTCTATCATTTTGCTTTCATCAAGCTTAAGCCTGTCTGTCAGTTCAAGCCTTCTTTCATGTATGCCTTCTGCTCTTTTAAAGCCTTTATAAAAGCCTTCATGGAAATCAAAAACCGATTTGACACTTAAGTCATCATATAAAAACACTTCACTCGGAAGATACCCTATCATGCTTTTGGCTTCGATATCCTTACCGTCAAATTCCTTTCCGTTAAACCTGACACTTCCTTTGTCCTTTTTTATCAGGTTCATCACGGAGCGTATGGTTGTGGATTTGCCGGCGCCGTTAGGCCCTATAAAGCCGAAGATCTCACCGCCTTTTAGCGTCAGGGAAAGGTTTTCAACTCCTTTTACCTTGCCGTAATATTTTGTAAGATTGTTTATTTCAAGTACCGTGTTGTTCATTTTATGTTTCCTGTTTAATTGACGAAAAATTCTGTTTTCCAAAAAGCTCAATAAATTTATCTTCGCTTATGATCCCGATGCCCAGTTCCTTTGCCTTCTTATTCTTGCTTGAATTGCTCATTACATCATTGTTTATCAGGTAATCCGTATTTTTCGATACAGCCGATGCAACGCTTCCGCCTTTTTTCTCGATATAGTCTTTCAGCTCATTGCGATTGGCAAAATGCTCCACGCTTCCGGTGATAACAAAGCTGAGTCCCTTAAGAGTCAGCTCGGATTCATCGGCTTTCTCCGGAACTTTAATATTGAGAAGTTCATTAAGTTTAAGGATTTCCTCCCTGTTTTTCTCGTCTGACATGTACGAGGTAAATCCGTCTGCGATCACATCCCCGATTTGATTTATTCCAAGGAGTTCTTCTCTTGTTACATTCATTACCGCAGACAGACCGCCTTCTGTCTTGCTGCAGATGAGCCTTGCATTAGCCAGGCCCACATTCGGTATCCCGAGTGCAAAAATAAAGTTGGGAAGTTCAACCACCTTTGATTTTTCAAGAGATGAGATCAGATTGCTGTAGGATTTTTCTCCGAATCCTTCAAGCCCTATTATTTCGTCCCTGTGCTCCTCAAGCTTATATATATCAGCAAAATCATGGATGAATCCCAGGTCAATAAATTTTTCGAGCGTGCTTTCGGAAATTCCTTCTATGTTCATTGCGTCTCTTGATACAAACTGGACAAAGCTTCCAATTTTCTTTGCCGTGCATTCCGGATTGGTACAGTACAGAAAACGGTTTCCGTCGTTGTCTTTTATCTCTGTTTTGCCGCCGCATACCGGACAGACGGCAGGGATTATCAGATTGCGCGATTTGGTGAAATTCTCTGCAATCTGCGGGATTATCATATTGGCCTTATATACAGAAACTTCATCGCCTATACCGATGCCCAGTTCTTCAAGCACAGAAATATTATGCAGGCTTGCACGTGAGACTGTAGTTCCTTCAAGTTCTACCGGATCGAAGATCGCAACGGGATTTATCAGTCCCGTTCTTGAAGCCGACCATTCCACTTCGCGCATGACCGTTCTTGCCGTCTCATCCGCCCATTTAAAAGCTATAGCGTTTCTCGGAAATTTTGCGGTTCTTCCGAGGCTTTCTCCGTAGGCAATGTCATCATAGCAAAGTACAAGTCCGTCAGACGGGAAATCGTTGCTTTCAATCTTCCCGGCGAAGTCAAGAACTGCCCGTTCTACATTTGTAGAATTAACTGTTCTGTGCTCTACCACCGTAAATCCCAGACTTTCCAGAAAATCAAAACCTTCGTTTATCGTTTTAAATTCCGTATTAAAGCCGGGATCTCCCGACGCCGAAAAAAGAGTAAACGCAAAGAGATGAACATTCCTTTTTGCTGTTATTTCATTGTTTAACTGTCTTACCGAACCGGAGCATAGATTTCTGGGATTTTTATATTTTTCCGCCGGATCACTTATGGCTTCGTTTATTTTTTCGAAATCGGAATATTTGATAACAGCCTCGCCGCGTATGACCAGACTGCCCTTAAAAGCGATTTTTACAGGTACATTTTTGAATACCTTTGCGTTATTTGTTATCACCTCTCCGATTTCACCGTTGCCTCTTGTTACAGCCCGTATCAGTTCACCGTTTTCATAGCTGAGTACAACCGTAAGACCGTCCATCTTCCAGCTCAGAACGCCTTCTTTATCCTGCAGCCATTCGGCAAGCGCCGCCGGAGACTTTGTTTTATCAAGCGAAAGACATGGTGTTTCGTGTCTGTATTTCGGCAGCTCGGACAAAACTTCATAGCCCGGATGAGAAGTCGGCGAATTTGCAAGGACCGTGCCGCTCTCGCTCTCAAGTTTTTTAAGTTCATCATAGAGCCTGTCATATTCGAAGTTGCTCATTATTTCATCCTGGCCCTGCTCGTAAACCCTTGCAGCCTTATCAAGCAGCGCAGTCAGTTCCTTTTGTCTATCGCTAACCATGCCCATATCATTTAATCCTCTGTTTACAAAATCTTATTCAGCTCTGCCTGTAAAGCATTTCTGTTTCTTCATCGTTAAGCAGCCTGTATTTTCCGCTTTCAAGGTCGCCGAGCTTAAGCCCCATTATACGTACTCTTTTTAAATGGCGGACCTTTGCTCCGCATTCCTCGCACATGCGCCTGATCTGCCTGTTCATGCCCTGTATCAGAACTATATTAAAGCTTTTCTCCGATTTGGGATATATCCTCACGGGAGCCGTCTTTTTCCCAAGAATCACGACTCCTCCCTCCATTTTTCTGATAAATTCATCATCCACGGGCCTGTCTATCACCACATTGTACTCTTTTTGATGTTTCTCACCGGCTTTTGATATCCTGTAGGCGAGCTCTCCGTCATTTGTAAGCAGTATAAGTCCGCAGGAATTTTTATCAAGCCTTCCTATCGTGTATACTCTCTCGGGATAGCCGACAGCATCAATGATATTATCCTTGTTGCTTCTGTCGCTCGTACATTCTATGCCGACCGGTTTATTATAGGCAATGACCACCTTTTTCGTTTTGATGACAGCCTCCCTGCCATCGACACACACCCTGCTTCCCGGAAACACCCGACAGCCCATACTTGCGGTTACTCCGTCAACTGTCACCCTGCCTTCTTCGATCAGGCTGTCAGCAGCCCGTCTTGAGCATATTCCGGCTTCGCCAAGGTATTTATTTAGTCTGATTCCGTTATTCTTTTCAACATCCATGATTATTTCTTTTCCTGCATTGTAAGCGCCAAAACGAAAATGATACAAAAGAACATTATGAGCGTAGCCGACAGCACATTGGGATGCGACACGGAATATATGACAGATACCATGAAAACGATAAATACCATGGTCCTGACTATATGGAAAACATCCGAGGCCGAAAGGAAAAAGCTCTTTTCCTCCGCTTCTTCTGCTTCCTCTATAATGTCGTCCTCTTCCTGCTCATCAAGCCAGTCTTCATATTCCTCAATTTCATCCTCAGAGGACAGATCTTCTGCAGTTTCGTCGGACTGTTCATTTTCTGCAGCTTCGTCCGGCCGCACAATCACCGTATCTTCTTCTGACTTATCAGCCGCTTCATCCTCATCCGTCTGCCCAGTCTTTATCTCTTCGTCCGGCTTTTCAGCCGCTTCATCGCTTATGTTTTTTTTCTTTTTATTTCCGAACATATATTTAATCCTCAGTTTGATGTGTTTAATGACTTTCGCATTATCATATATCATACCATAAAACCGACTTTTTTTCATCATTTTATTTACTTTTTATTAAACCTGCAGTTTAAAAATCAAAGGAAAGCTTGACTTTCCGGCAAAAAAGTGTTATTCTAGCTTTACTTCGGGCTTGTACCGGTTTCGACGGGGGTCTTGAAGCTTTAGAAGCCATCTGTGGCGGAATCCACATTAAAAGTCCAAAACCTAAATATAAACGCTAACGATAGAGTAGCACTCGCTGCCTAAGGGCAACGTGTCGGCCTTGATGCACCTGCACATTAAGAATCCGGCATCGAACATGCAGGAAACGACTTATGCAAAGCTTTGAGCATAAGGGCGTAACATGAAGCTACCCAAAGTCACTCTCCTGTTTATCGGGTCTGGCCGCGGGGAATAAATAAAGATAAACTATGATGGTAGAAACTGGAGTGAACGGGCTTTCGGACATGGGTTCAACTCCCATCAGGTCCATCCGAAGAAAAAAGCATAGCCAAGGCTATGCTATTTTTTTATAATCTGCTTATCAGAGAAAATTCTTTTTTTAAGTCTGTACAGGAAACGACCCTGTTATCGGTATTTATCGTAACCGGTATTCCGGCATCCAGAAACCTTCGCAGAGGATAATATTCCACGAACAATTCCTCTGTGCTCATACCGTCAACCAGCTTTTTGTCATTTTCAAGCGCATAGGCAAG
>DFFN01000054.1 GCA_002369525.1 Lachnoclostridium sp. UBA3775
GATGACAGGCTTCTTGTAAAGCCGGTTCCGGCGGCGGTGAAGCTGATGCCGGATGCATTAATGGAACTGCCTTATGACGGGGCGAAGGAGATGCTTTTGGTTGATGACGTTGATAATCGGGAGTTCCTGTGTGAGCTGGTTCAGAGTATGTGGGAAGAACTGCCGGAAAGAAAAAAGAAATGACCCATACAAGATTTCTATTGAATATGTAAATGGGATGTGCTAAAATTTTTGTAAGAGCGAAAATGACAGGGACGCCTAAACGTATAAGAAAGAAGAATAAAGCGGGAAAACCGTCAGCAAAAGCATGGATATGCTTCGGAATAATGATGTGGATATGTTTGACAGGTAAAGAAAAGGAGGAAAAATATATGCAGAGAATTGAAAAGTTTTTAAAAGAGGCAGGTACTTATTATCTCGCTACGGTCGAGGGTGACCAGCCGAGAGTGCGTCCTTTCGGAACGGTCAATATTTTTGACGGAAAACTTTATATCCAGACCGGAAAGGCTAAAGAGGTTTCAAAGCAGATTCATGCAAATCCGAAGGTTGAAATCTGTGCGTTCAAAAACGGAGAGTGGCTGCGCATTGCGGGTACGTTAAAGGAGGATGAAAGAAGGGAAGCTAAGAAATCGATGCTTGATGCATATCCCGACCTCCGCGGTATGTACTCTGAAGATGACGGAAACACAGAAGTTTTTTATTTTGAAAAGGCTGTTGCAACCTTCAGTTCATTTACCGCAGCACCCGAGGTTGTTGAGATTTAGAGGAAACATTTTTAAACGTGTGTGAAAATACAAGAATGGTAAGCAGAAATCCCTGGCAATGTCAGGGATTTATTTGCAGTTTTGTTTCTTGAAAAGATGGCAGGGAAATTATGGAGCTTAAGAGAATCCCTTACAGACTGACTGTTTGTAAGGTGGCGGATATTTCCGCTGTAAATATTAATGCAGATTTTTATTTTATCGGAAAGACTGATGAGGAAACGTCATTGGTCTGCAGGACAGAGGATACTCCCGGTGTCACAACAGAACGTGACGATGGGTGGAGAGGATTTCGCATCCAGGGGATACTTGATTTTTCATTGATAGGCATTTTGTCAAAACTATCAGGAATCCTTGCAGAACATAAAATAGGCATTTTCGCTGTATCCACATATAATACGGATTATATTCTGGTAAAAGAAGAGAACTTTGAACAAGCATTAAGAATTTTGGATTCTAAGGGGTATTCAATCGTATAAAATCCCGCTAGCCGGGGAAAACGAGGGTAAAATAGTTGTGAGGAGGAACGAGATGGTATTATTTATCAATGCATGTGTAAGGAAAGAATCCAGAACAAAAGACCTGGCGGATTATGTGTTGTCTAAATTGAACGAACCGTATGAGGAAATATATCTGAATTCGATCAGCTTTCCCGCAGTCGATGAAGACTTCTTAGACCGGCGTGACTGGCTGATTGCCGAGAGGAATTTTAGCGATCCCATGTTTGATCTCGCAAAACAATTCGCAGAAGCGGATGATATCATAATTGCCGCTCCTTTTTGGGATCTGTCCTTTCCTGCCGTGTTAAAGCAGTATCTCGAGCAGATCAATGTCCGGGAAATCACGTTTTACTATACGGCGGAAGGAATACCTACCGGTTTGTGCAAGGCAAAATGTCTGACCTATGTCACAACAGCCGGCGGAAAGTTCTTTCCTGAAGAATACGGAGCCGGATATGTCAAAGCGCTGGCCCGGATTTTTTACGGTATCCCGGAATTCAGGCTGATAAAAGCTACGGGGCTTGATATAATCGGAGCCAATGCTGATACCATAATCAATTCGGTTAAAAACGAATTATGCGGCTGATTGTGAAGTGGCACTTAACTTTGAGGAGTTTTGCTTTGTTGCGGAAGACGACGGCAAAATTGCCGGAGTTATTACCGGCCGGGCCTACTACAATGAGGTACATGTCGGGGATAAGAGCATATGAAATCTATTACGATCAAAGGGGGCTGCCGCACTTAGTGCGACAGCCCCTTCTTTAAGGAGAAAACCTAAAATGACGGGAATAATGATTACAGAAATTACGGATTCAAACGAAAAACAGATTGATTGATGGAAAGAGGAACTAATACTGATCGGTGAAAGACTTATTGATTCAGTTACCTGCGACACAAAGGTTTCTTTCCCACAAAACTTCCATTTATCGTGAAAGGGGTTCTTGGGGTGGAGGATGCCATAAAGTGCGCCGAAATCGGTGTTAAGGGCATAATAGTAAGCCATCATCACGGAAGGCTTCCGTATGCCGTGCCGCCCATGATGGTATTGCCGAAAATAAAGAAGGCGCCGAAGGCGTGGCAGGGTTTTTGAATAAAGTGAGGGATGAGCTGGCTTTCATAATGAACTCGACCGGATTTAAAAGGGTGGAAGAGATAGATGATTCCATGCTGTATTATACACAGGTTTGACAAACGGAACAGAAACAGTTTTTTAGGGATTACAGCGGGAAAGCTACGGCATCCCGGTAGAGTTTCTGCAAAGTCCCTACAAAATCCGTGACACATTCCCTGGTATCGTGCCTGTGGGTAAGCAGGACGCAGTGGAAAGTATCCTTACAATCATATGGTATCCAGGCAAACTGACCGCTGTGATCGTTAAGAAAGCCGGGCGCGAGGCATATTCCCTTGCCTGCGGCCACATTTGTAAGTGTTGTATCGTGGTCGGGACTGTTGAAATACTCAATCTTTCCGGAAGATATAAGTTTGGCCTGAACGCTTTTTAGAAGCGCAGGGGATCCGCCGCCCACCATAAGTGTACGGCCGTAAATGTCTTCATCTTTTATCAGGTTTTTCCGGGCCAGAGGATCGTTAACGTCGGTGATCAAATAAATATGACTTTCAAACAGCTCGTGGATGTTGACTCCTGCGAGCTGTTTTGTTTGCTCTTTAAGAGCAAAAATAATGTCAGACTCATTCTTAAAAAAGGAATCCAGGCCGTCAGCATATTGGAAAAGCGGGGTGATCTGAACTCCGGAGTCGTTTGATTCAAAAATCCGGATTGCTTCCGGCAGGAAATAAAGAGCCTGACGTACCATGAGGCTCAGAGTGATGTTGTCCCGGTATTTTGCGCTGAAATTCTGTCCTTGCTCTATGGCGCGTTTCATGTCATCCCGCATGTTGGAAAGAAATGTCACGAACTGGGTTCCGGCGGGTGTCAGTGTCGCTCCTTTGCCGTTTCGCTCAAAGATGGCAAAGCCCACCTCTTCTTCAAGAAGCTTGATCTGATACGAAAAAGTAGGCTGGCTGACGAAAAGATTTTCGGAGCCTCGGGAAAAGCTTTGTGTTCTGGCAAGTTCTATGCAGTAATCAATTTGTTTGGTTGTCATAAGCACTGTCCTCCGGGTTCTTATATTTAAAAATTAAATAGAGTATTAAATCTTTCTATTGGACATTTTATAACATAGCATGTAAAATGTAAATAACAAAAAACAAATTTCTTAATTTAAGGAGGAGCAGACATGGCAAAGACACTTATAGCATTTTTTTCGAGAGCAGATGAAAATTATTTTGGCGGGGCGATGAGATATGTGAAGGTCGGAAATACCGAAATCGTAGCAGGCCTCATGAAGGAACTGATAGATGCGGACAGCTTTAAGATCGAGATGAAGGATCC
>DFFN01000068.1:0-43222 GCA_002369525.1 Lachnoclostridium sp. UBA3775
CAGGGCATGATGTTCGGCTATGCGACCAATGAGACAGAGGAATACATGCCTTACCCGATCTCGCTGGCACATAAGCTTACAAGAAAGCTCGCAGAGGTAAGAAAGGATAAAACCCTTCCGTATCTCCGCCCGGACGGAAAAAGCCAGGTTACGGTTGAATATGATGAGAACGGAAAGCCGGTCGGCGTAACGGCAGTCGTTGTTTCGACCCAGCACGATCCCGACGTGACACAGGAGCAGATCCATGCGGACATACTTGAAAAGGTAATCGCACCGGTGATTCCGGATGAGCTTATCAGCACCGAAACCAAGGTGTTCATCAATCCGACAGGACGCTTTGTGATCGGCGGTCCTAACGGAGACTCGGGCCTCACCGGAAGAAAGATAATAGTTGATACCTACGGCGGCTATGCAAGGCACGGCGGCGGTGCTTTCTCCGGAAAGGACTGCACTAAGGTTGACCGTTCCGCTGCATATGCGGCAAGATATGTGGCAAAGAATATAGTGGCGGCAGGACTTGCCGATAAATGCGAAATACAGCTTTCGTATGCGATCGGAGTGGCAGAGCCCACTTCCGTTATGATCGATACCTTCGGCACCGGAAAGGTGTCGGATACCGAGCTCGTAAAGGCTGTAAGAAAGGTATTCGACCTTCGCCCGGCAGGCATAATAAAGATGCTCGACCTTCGCCGCCCCATCTATAAACAGACAGCAGCTTACGGACATTTCGGAAGAACAGACCTTGATCTTCCGTGGGAAAGAACCGACAGGACCGAAGAGATCAAAGCTGCGCTTGCATAAAAAATATGACAATTAAACTGCAGCGCCAAAATCCTGGCGATGCAGTTTGTGTTGTGTGGAGGATATATGATTTCGGAAAAGAGAGCTAAAAAATACGGCTTCTGGAAGTATTTCGAAGAAATTGCCGCAATCCCTCACGGATCGGGCAATACAAAGAAAATAAGCAATTATCTCGTTGATTTTGCAAAGGAAAACGGGCTTAAATATGTTCAGGAAAAGTGCGGGAACGTGATCATTTACCTGCCCGCGAGCGAAGGCCGCGAAAAAGAGGAGACTCTGATCCTGCAGGGCCATATGGATATGGTTGCCGTTAAGGAAAAAGGCACAGAAAAGGACCTTGAGCTTGACGGACTCGATCTTTTCATGGAAAAGGGCTATGTCGGCGCCAGAGGAACGAGCCTCGGCGGCGACGACGGTATCGCACTTGCCTATGCGCTCTCGATAATGGCTGACAATAAATTGTCGCACCCTGCGATAGAAGCGGTCTTCACGGTAAACGAGGAGGTCGGAATGGACGGCGCGCATGCCCTTGACGCCGGCAGGCTTTCGGGAAAGACGATGATAAACCTCGATAATGAAACCGAAGGAGAGCTTATCGTCGGCTGCGCGGGAGGCGCGGGAATCGAGTGCGTTATCCCCGTGGAATGGAAGTCAAGAACCGCGAATGCCTACGAAATAACTGTTTCGGGCCTTAAGGGCGGTCATTCGGGCACCGAGATCAATGACGGCAGGGTAAGCGCCGTGACGATAATCGCACGCTTCTTTGCCCAGCTTAAACTCGTAAGAACAAGAATAATCGATATACAGACAGGCGAAAAGGATAATGCGATAGCAAAGTCCGGAACCATAAAATTCATATGCTCGGCACCAAAATCCGATGTTATCGAAACGGTCAATTTCTATGCCGACGTCCTTAAAGAAGAGCTTGCATCTAGAGAGCCGGGCCTTAAGTTTGATTTTAAGGTTCTCGGCGAAGGGATCGAGGTTACCGCGCTTCATAAAGCCGACTCCGAAAGGATAATGGATGTGCTGCTTGCTCTTCCCCAGGGAGTGAGGGAAATGAGTGCAGATATCCCGGGACTTGTCGAAACCTCGGATAATATCGGCATCGTAAGCCTTAAAGAGGACGGGCTTCACATAAGCGCACTGGTAAGAAGCTCCTACGAATCCGCAAAGCAGGCCTTGTGCGACAAGATAATCGCCGTTGCATCGCTCGGAGGCGGAAGCAGCACTCAGGGCAGGGAATATCCCGGCTGGCAGTTTTCGAAGGAATCGCCCCTGCTTTTTCATGTGGTTAAGAACTACAGGGAATTCTACGGAAGCGAGCCTGTCGTAAAAACCATACATGCGGGACTTGAATGCGGCATTTTTGCTGACAAGATCAAGAAGCTGGACTGCATATCGATGGGACCCGAAGTAAAGGATATCCATACCGTTAACGAGAGGCTTTCGGTGGCATCTGCGGAAAAAACCTATGATTTCCTGCTTAAGCTTCTTGAAAACGAGATCGTAAAAGAAAACAAGGAATGACAGTATGTGGTTAGAGGAAAGTGTTTTTTATCAGATTTATCCGATGGGCTTTTGCAATGCAAGCTTTGAAAACGACGGCATATGCAGAAGAAACATAAAAGAGTTTGCGGGCTGGAGCACGCATCTTAAAAAGCTCGGCGTCAATGCGGTATATTTCTCGCCGGTGTTCGAATCGGACACCCATGGCTACAATACGAGGGATTACAAGCTGATCGACAGAAGGCTCGGCACCAATAAGGACTTCAAAGAGCTTGTAAAAAAGCTTCATGAAAAAGACATCAGAGTGGTGCTTGACGGAGTTTTCAATCATGTCGGAAGAGGCTTTCCGGCCTTCCGGGATGTGGTTGAAAAAAGATGGGACAGCCGTTACAAGGACTGGTTCAACATAAGCTTCGACGGAAACTCAAACTATAACGACGGCCTCTGGTACGAAGGCTGGGAAGGCAATTATGACCTGGTGAAACTGAACCTAAAGAATGAGGAAGTCGTATCGCACATATTCGATGCGATACATTACTGGGTTGACGAATTTGATATCGACGGTTTAAGGCTTGACGTGGCATACTGTCTTGACAGGAACTTCCTTCACCGTTTAAGGGAGCTTGCGAATACCATAAAGCCCGGGTTCGTCCTCATCGGCGAGCTTCTGCATGGCGATTACAACCAGTTCGTAAACGACGGAATGCTCCATTCCTGCACCAATTACGAATGCTACAAGGGCCTGTATTCAAGCTTCAATTCCTATAATATGTTTGAAATCGTCCACTCTCTTAAAAGGCAGTTCGGACCGGAGCAGTGGACGCTTTATAAGGGCAAGCACTTACTTTCGTTTGTTGATAACCATGACGTGACAAGGGTTGCGAGCATACTTGAAAATCCCGCACATCTCCCCCTGATCTACGGCCTGCTTTTTGCAATGCCCGGCATTCCCTGCATTTATTACGGCAGCGAATGGGGCACCAAAGCCCATAAATCACAGGGAGACCCTGCTCTTCGTCCCTGCTTTGAAAAGCCGGAGTGGAATTCTCTGACCGATGAGATCGCAAAGTTCGCAAAGGCGCACAGGGAAAGCAGAGCGCTTATCTACGGCGATTTCGGGGCGCCTGTGCTTACAAACAGGCAGTGTGTGCTTGTAAGAAGGGCTGACAGCGAGAGAGTGTTTGCGGCTGTAAATATGGACGAAAACGGCTATGATGCATATTTTGATACCGGATGTGCAAAGGGGACCGATCTTTTCACCGGAAAAGAGGTAGGCCTTGAGGGAGGAAAGCTGCATCTTCCTCCTTATTCGGTAACATACATTAAAGCGGAGGCATAAAGTGAGATTTATCCACTGTTCGGATCTTCATCTCGGGGCAGCTCCTGAACTCGGAAGGCCCTGGGCGGAAGCGAGGAAAAATGAGATCTGGGAAACAGCCGGAAGGATCATTTCCGACTGCAACAGGGATAATATCGACCTTTTGATGATAGCGGGAGACGTATTCAACAGACAGCCGTCATTTAAGGACCTTAACAGGCTGAACGATATGTTTAAGAGCCTGAAAAAAACCAAGGTCGTGATGATGGCCGGCATAAACGATTACATGAGCCCGAGATCAAATTACACGGGCTTTAAATGGAACGACAACGTTGTCATGCTTACAGATACGGAGCTTGGCGAAAAATATATATACGGGACCGACACTACGATATACGGGCTCTCGGTATATGACAGGGAGAGCAACACGCCGCTGTACCGTGAAGCCTGCCCGAAGCAGTCATCGGGATTCCATATCCTTCTTGCCCACGGCGGCGAAGACAGCGGTATACCGATAGACTACAAAAGGCTTGAGGAAGCGGGCTTTAACTATGTGGCGCTTGGTCACAGCCATGCATATAAAAAGATAAGCGACAGGATTTTCTACTCCGGGTCCCCCGAACCTCTTGACAGGACGGAGACCGGCGAGCATGGGTACATACACGGCGAAATCCTTATGGCCGACGGCGAATACAGACTGAAGACCGAGTTCGTGCCGATAGCAAAGCGTAAGTACATAGACCTTCATTTAAGGCTTACGCCCGATGACAGCATAAGAACTCTTGTGCAGAAGCTTACGAAAAGAATACTTTCGGAAGGTGCCGGAAACCTTTACAGAGTATATCTCGAGGGTGTAAGACGCAGCGAGGAAAGACCGGACGCAGGTCTGATAGCCGAAAACGGCATGATCACGGAGGTGATCGACAACACCATACTCGGCTATGATTTTGAAGAGCTTGAAAAGCAGAACGAAAACAATATCATCGGATTGTTCATGAAAAGCATCAGGGAAGCCGATGCTGATGAATATATCAAGGAAAGAGCACTTTATTACGGAGTCGAGGCGCTTTTATTTGCGTCTTACGAATATACAAACCAATAAAACCTTAGAGGCGGAGGCAGCGTAAGCTATATGAATATTCGTGAAATCAGAATCTTTTCATTCGGAAAGGTATCCAGAATCAAGATGGAGCTGGTTGACAACGTAAATGTCATCAACGGCACCAATGAGACCGGAAGGTCCACGATCGCAGCTTTTATTTATTCGATGTTCATCGGACTTGAAAAGCCGAAGGTAAGTCTCGGCGACGACATCTATACCGCATATTATCCGACAAGGCTTGCGGAGGATTACGGCGGTTCCATAGTGTTTGAGCATGAGGAAAAGCTTTACAGGCTTACCAGGAATTTCCATGAAAAGAACAAGAAGGTGGAGCTTTTCTGCATAAGCGACGATTACATGATACCCGATGCGGACAAGACCTTCAAGGATTTCCTTGTCGGAGCATCAAAGAATGAAAACATAAGCGTGCTCATACAGGAAAACCTGATGAAGGTTTACGGAAGAAGCAACACCGCGTCCAGAAGCCTTTCGGAAAGCACCGGCGCCGAGAGAACCGATATCAATGTCAGCGCTGCCATCGGCATGCTTGAAACAAAGAAGAGAAGCATCGCAAAGGGCGGTGTTGACGAGAAGCTTAACAATCTCGAAAAGGTTATAAGCGAGGAAAAGGAGACCGAGAGGGGTCTTGACAGGCTTGCAAGAAAAATAAAGGAAGAACAGGAAAAGCTTGCCGCAGTTGAGGCTAAATGCGCAGAGGCAGACAAGCCTACCGAGTTTGAAAGAAACGAAAAGGATTTCCTCGAGGCCAAGGACAGCTTTGCAACCTTTAAGCAGGCTACGCTTGAGATGGAAAAGCTTTCGGGCGAGCTCGAGGCAACGATAAAACGCAGGGAGGAGCTCGACAAAAACGCTGAAGAGCTTGAAAGCTGCAAAAAGAAGCTTGAGGAAATACAGAAGTTTAAGAAATCAAATATTGAAGAAAGCGAAAGCTTAAGGCAGGATATTACGAGCATGAACCGCCGCCTTTTAAACCAGGGAAAGAATTCTGCCAGGAAGCAGTATATTTTCCTTATCGCAGCGGTTGTGCTATTGGCTGCGGGCATCGCGGTAATCGCGGCAAAGGCTCCGACGGTTCTTGCCATCCTGTGCTTTGCGGGCGCTGCCTTAACGGCAGCGATCTTCGGCATCAATTTTGCGCATACAAAGAAAGCGGCATCCGGCATTGAAAAGAAGATAGACAGCCGCAAGGAAAGATACCGTGAGCTTGAGGCCACAAGGGAAAGCTTCCTTAAGGAAAACGATAACGAAGAAAAGCTAAAGGAACAGTTTGACAGGCTTACAAAGGAAAGCAGCGAAAGAGAAGAAATAGCAAGAAAAGAAGAAGAGCTCAGCAGGAAGCTTGCCGGCTACGAGAAGGAGCTTGACAGTAAGAAGAATGATATACTGGCTGCCTTCAACCGCTTCGGTAAGCTTGAGAATCTCAGGGAGGACGAGTTAAAGCTTCTCGAGGAAAGCCTTGCGGATGAAAAGGCAAAAGCCAACGAAAAGAGAATGGCCTTAAGAGAGGAAAAGGCAAAGCTTGAAAATGAACTCAGAAAGCTGAACATGCAGCTTGAAGAGGGCGAAAAGAATACCGACAGGCTCAGCATGCATAAGGATGAAAAGCGCGAGCTTGAGGACAGGCAGAACCGTAACAAGGATGAGATCGCTGCGGTTGAGCTTGCCGAAAAGACCATCGAGAAGGTCGACAAGGAAATGAAGGAAAAAGAACCGGAGGAAAGCAAGGAAAAAGAGGCCGGGCCTGCGGTTGATACGGATGACATGGAAGGAAACGAGCTTGCCCAGGCACTTGGCCTTAACAAGGAGAAGCTCAACCAGTACATCCTTGACGTAAAGAAGAAGAGGGGCGACATTTCGCAGATGAAGCTTTCGCTCCGCCTCGCTTCAAGCGATATGGTGCTTGCATTCTTTGACATGCCGCTGGTGTTCTACGATATGTATGAACACTTTGAGGACGACAGAATGTCGAGGGTGCTTCGTGAGATCTGCGAAAGAGACATGCAGAAGATAATCATCTGCGGAAGAAGCAAAATCGAGAAGTTACTTGACGAAATGGATATTAAATATAAGCTGATAAGACTATGAAAAAACTGGTAACAAGAATTTTGATCGTGATTTTTACAACGGCGCTTTTCGTGCTTTTCGGTGTTTTTACGGTGCTGCTGATCGTTAACTACGGACCGAGCAAAAGGGCCCACAAGCTTTTTGTCAATTCGGTACGCGAAACGAGCGCCATAGGCTTTCTGGCCGAATGGTTTACAACCGATGCGGAGCTTGAAAGAATACTTGCCGAGAACAAGATCGAGGAGATCGATGACGTGACCGATACTTCGATGGTTGTGATCAAGGGCAGGGACGAAGACAAGAAGCCCGAAAACAATGTTACGCCGCCGGCAGATCCGCATTCATCGGAAATTGAAACGACTCCGGGAACGAGCGTTACGCCTGCGGAAGATCAGCCCACTCCCGATGTACAGCCGGAAGATGACAAAGAGCCCGGCGTGACCGAGGACAACCTGATAAGCGACAAGGACGGAATCAAAATCTGCAAAGTAAAGGGACCTACCTTCACCGGAAGAATGATGATAATCGAGGACCCTTCCAGAGTCAAGGTCGGCGTCTGCAAGCAGTTCGGCAACAGATCCGGCCGCGGCGAGCAGGTAAAAACCATAATGGACAACTATAACGGCATTGCGGCAACAAACGCGGGCGGCTTTGAGGACGTGAACGGACGGGGTTCGGGTTCAATGCCCATTGGTTATGTTTTTTCGGAAGGACAGCTTCTGTATAACCCTAAAGGGTCCGGCCTGCTTATAGGCTTTGACGAAAATGATATACTGATAGTAGGTAACATGACTGCCGAACAGGCACTTGAGAAGAAGATCAGGGATGCCATTACCTTCGGTCCCGCGCTTATCGTAAACGGGGTTTCGGCCCAGATAAGCGGTGTCGGCAGCGGACTTAACCCGAGAACAGCCATAGGCCAGAGAGGCGACGGAGCGGTGCTCCTGCTTTCGATAGACGGAAGGCAGGCAAACTCTCTGGGCGCAACCTATGCGGACATGATAAAGATATATGAGGAATTCGGCGCGGTAAATGCCGCAAATCTTGACGGAGGCAGCTCGGCTATCATGTACTATGAGGGCGAGGTCATTTCAAATCCCTCGAACATGATCAACAACAGAAACATGCCTACGGCAATAATCGTAACGAGGTAATACATTGGATAATGACAGAAGAAGACCGGGAGACAGACCAGGCTTAAGACCGGGAGAGAGACCCATATCAAGGCCCGGAGAGAGACCCATATCAAGGCCCGGAGAGAGACCCGCATCAAGGCTCGGAGAAAGGCCTGTACCCAGATCGGGGGAGAGGCCTGCTTCAAGACCAGGACAAAGATCCGGGGCAAGACCCGGAACAAGACAAAGGCCCAGGCTGGTAGTCAGGAAAAAGAAAGAAGACATACGCTTCAAGCTTGGCTTCCTTATATATATCCTGCTGTTGCTGTTCGCAATACTTGTTGTGGATATCGTGGTCTGGGGAAAACTCTCGGCTTATGAAAAAAGCGAAAACAAAAAGAGCGCTACAAAAGTTGTCGACAGTTCGGGGAAGGCTGTTAAGATAGTGACCGAAAAGCCCGCTCCCACAAAGGAACCGAGCCCGACCCTGTCTCCGACACCGACCCCGGTGCCGACGGAGGAAATTATACTGAGGGCTCCCGAAAACAGCAAGGTTTTTGCGGACGATGTGCTGCTTACGGCAGTTTCATCCAAAGAATACAGCGACGGCCGCTTTGACACGCTCATGCCCTTCATTGAAAATTATTCGGAATATGCCGTGATAAAAAATATCGTGGAGTTCCCGAAGATGAACGAATCGGTATTTGCCGTACCTGTCGGAGCAAAATTAAGCATCACTGACAGTAACGGAAATGCGATTACACCCGAAGAAAAGACGGAAGATGGTAAAAAGGTATACAGCGTATCGCTTGTAAGCAATGATGCCAACAAGGAAGCGGTCACAACAAGAGCCTTTGAATTCCTTGTGCACTATTCGCTGTTCTGTGCCGGAGATGAAACCACAAGCCCGCTTATACAGTATTTCCCCAAGGGAAGCGAATATCTTAAGCTGATAAAGAAGACCGATAACGGCTGGTATAACAGGCACAGAGGTCTTCCCACATATAAAAACAAGACCGTAAACGAATTTTTCGGTTACGGCGATTCACTGTGCTATATGGATCTTTCAATGGTTCAGACCATACTTGCGAGCGCAAACGGAAAATACCTTGATTATAATATAAACATGGGCATATGGATGTGCAAGATGGACGGTACATGGATGGTTGCAGGCATGGTATACAAGGAAATGTGATAATCGTTTTGTTGAAGAGAGAGTAATAACCAAATGTTTGAAAAGTTTAAAAAATACAGGTTCTTGTTCGAAGAACTCGTTAAGAGGGACTTCAAGAAGAAATATAAAAGAACGGTTCTGGGAATGCTGTGGAGTCTGATATCACCGTTATTGCAGCTGATGGTGCTGGTTCTCGTTTTCCAGAAGTTTTTCGGGAGAACTACCGAGAATTACATGATATATGTCTTCTCCGGCCTGGTCGTGTTTACTTATTTCAGCGATGCGACCCAGGGAGGCATGAGATCGCTGCTTGCCAATGCCGGAATTTTCAGTAAGGTTGACGTGCCGAAATATATGTTCCTTCTGTCCAGAAATATTCAGGCATTGCTTAATTTCGGACTGTCGCTGATCATATATTTCATTCTTGTGGGAGCATCTGGAATACATTTTCATTTTTCTTTTCTGCTTCTTCTTTTTCCCGCAGTCTGTCTTACGGTATTCAACATCGGAGTAGGAATGATTTTGTCCGCACTCTACATGTTTTTCCGTGATATAGAATATCTTTACGGCGTTTTTGTGATGCTGCTGAATTATATGTCTGCAATTTTCTATACTCTGGATCCTTTTTCGGATTCGACCAAGATGAAGTTCTATATAAATCCGGTCTATGCATATATCAATTATTTCAGAAAAATAGTGATAAAGAACGAAATTCCGAGTTTAAGACTGCATGCACTCTGTGCGGGGTATGCACTGGTCATGCTGGCCGTAGGCAGTTTCATTTATAAGAAATACAATTATAAATTCCTGTATTATGTCTGATAAGGCAGAACACGGCAGCAAAGGATGAGAGAGATGATTTTAAATGTTAAGGACGTATCGATAAGATATATAACCGGCGACTTTAAGGATATAGGCATCAAGGAATATGTGATGCGGAAGCTTAAGCGCCAGTACAGAGTAAATGAATTCTGGGCGGTTGACGGAGTAAGCTTTTGCCTGGAAAGAGGAGACATGCTCGGTATCATAGGAACCAACGGTGCCGGTAAATCCACGCTTTTAAAGGCGGTTTCGGGCATTATGGTTCCCACCAAGGGCGTTGTTGAACGCGAAGGCACGATAGCAGCGCTTTTAGAGCTGGCATCCGGCTTTGACGGCGATCTGACCGTAAAGGAAAACGCATATCTTCGAGGCGCAATGCTCGGATATACGCGCAGGTTCATGGATGAAACCTATGATGAGATCATTGAGTTTTCGGAACTGAAGGAATTTGAAGACAGGCCCTTTAAGCAGCTGTCATCCGGAATGAAATCGAGACTTGCTTTTTCGATAGCTTCGCTGGTTAATCCGGACATACTGATACTTGATGAAGTTCTTTCCGTCGGTGACGGAGCCTTCAGAAAGAAGAGCGAAGCAAAGATGAAGGAAATAATCGAAGGCGGCGCAACAACCATCCTGGTTTCCCACTCGATCGAACAGGTGAGGAAGATGTGCAACAAGGTGTTGTGGCTTCATAAGGGAAAACAGGTTGCATTCGGAGAACCTGAGCTTTTGTGCGATGCATATGAGACCTTCCTTGAGAACGGAGGGAAGAAGGTGCCGGAGAAGCTGGAGTACAGGAATAAAGAAAAACAATGAAAAAAATCGATCCCGAAAAATCCATAGTGCTTGTAACGCATGAGATATCCCCGACGGGTGCCCCGATTCTTTTAAGCAAGATAGCAAAAAGCATTAAAAGCCGCGGATATTACGTCGTGGTACTTTCTTTAAGGTCAAAGCCGGTAACCGAGGCCTACAGGGAATGCTCGGACGAGATATACATTGTCGACAAGATAGACAATTACTCAGGCAAGGTCATGCGTTATACCGGTCACGATCCGTCACCGAGACAAAACAGAGCCCTTGAAGTCATGGCAGCACGCCTTGAAAAGAGAGGCTTTAAGTATATCCTTGTGAACAGCATAGCCAGCGGAATGTGCGTTCCCGTATTTAAAAAGCACGGTTTCAGAATGGTCTGCCTTGTACATGAGATGAAGGGAGCATGCACTTTCTTTCATGCGGACAGGCTGATAAAGGACATGGCAAGGCTTTCGGATGTGATAGTGTTCCCGGCTGAGCCTGCAAAACGTGATTTTGAATCGTTTTGCGGAAGCATCAAGGCAAGAACGGAGATCTGTCCGCAGGGCTTTTATTGCAGTTATCCGGAGAAGAATGACAGCGAAAAAGCAAGGAGAAGTCTTTGCAAAAAGCTGAAGCTTCCGGAAGACACAATGTTTATGGCGGGCGTCGGTATTATACATTTCCTTAAAGGAACCGATATTTTTCCTTTGCTCGCAAAAGCTACAGAAGACATCAAAAACCTGCACTTTATCTGGCTGGGATCGGCAGTGAATGAGGAATATAATGCATATATGACGGCAATGGCCGAAAGACTGGGCGTTTCGAAACGTATACATTTTACAGGTTTTATAAAAAATGAAGCGGCATATAAGAAAACACTCAGTGCGTGCAGGGCTTTTCTGCTTACATCAAGAGAGGATACTTATCCTTCTGTGCTGATTGAAGCTGCGGCCTGCAGGGTGCCGATAGTATCCTTTGCCGGAAGCGGAGGAGCAGAAAGCTTTTTGGGTGACGAAAGAGGCTGTCTTGTTCCTTACATGGATATTGAGGCTTTCTCGGCCGAGGTGAGAAAAATTGCACTCGGCAGGGAAGATACCGAAAAAAAGGTTGAGAAAGCCTTTAAATATGTAAATGAGGAATTTGATTTTGAAAAGTACACAGATAAGCTGCTTGCTTATCTGTTCGAAGAATGAAAAGGAGAATAAATGGTTAATTCCGGTTTTATTGATTTAAAAAGACATTCGGACAGCTACGGTAATCTGGTTGCCATAGAAGAGTGTAAAGATATACCCTTTGACATAAAAAGAGTATACTATATTTATCAGGTGGACGAGGGTGTAAGACGAGGCTTTCATTCACACAGAAATCTTCATCAGGTGCTTATCTGTGTGCATGGTTCGGTAAAGATCCTTGTTAAAAATCCCCATGAAGAGGAAATTGTAACGCTTGACGATCCTTCCAAAGGACTCTATATCGGTCCCATGCTTTGGAGGGAAATGTATGATTTTGAGGATGGAGCTGTGCTTTTGGTACTGGCATCCGAATACTATGATATCAGCGATTATATCCGTGAATATCCGGTATATGAAAAAGAAGCGGCAGACTATGTTTTCGACAATTCGGAAAATCTTCTGCTGAGCAAAGGAAAGGAAGTAGAGTAAAATGAAGATTCCGTTTTCAACCTTCGGCCCCATGCATGAAATGATGCGCGACGAAATGCTGGAAGCTTTTACAAGAGTATATGATAAGGGCTGGTTCATTCAGGGCAGTGAATGTGATGCCTTCGAAAAGGAATTTGCCGACTACAATAACCGGAAGTACTGTGTCGGATGCGCAACGGGTCTTGATGCGATTTATCTTGCTTTAAAGGCTATGGGAATAAAGGCGGGAGATGAGGTAATATGCCCGTCAAATACATTTATAGCAACCGTGCTTGCCGTAAGCTATACAGGCGCAAAGCCTGTACTTGTCGAGCCTGACGAGCTTACCTATAATATGTGCGGCAAGGGCCTTGAGGATGCGCTTAGCGAAAAAACCAAGGCTGTGATTGCGGTTCATCTTTACGGTCAGACCGCTGAAATGGATGAGATCTGTGCATTTGCGAAAAAGCACGGACTAAGGCTCGTGGAAGACTGCGCTCAGGCACACGGTGCAACTTACAAAGGCAAAAAAGCAGGCTCCTTCGGAGATGCGGCAGCCTTCAGCTTTTACCCCGGAAAGAACCTTGGCGCATTAGGTGACGGCGGAGCTGTGGTCACGGATGATGAGGAACTTGCAAAGAAAATCAGGGCCCTCGGAAATTACGGCTCGGTTGCCAAATACGATCACAGGTATCAGGGAACAAACTCAAGACTCGACGAAATGCAGGCTGCTTTCCTTCGGGTGAAGCTAAGAAGCCTTGATGAGATGAATGCTTTCAGAAACAAGGTTGCCATGCGTTTCTTAAAAGAAATAAAAAATGATAAGATAAAGCTTCCGAAGGTAGGGGACAACCGTACTCATGTATGGCATATTTTTGCTGTAATGGTCGATGACAAGGCGGATTTTAAAAAGTATCTGGATGAGAACGGAATAGGTCATAACGAGCATTATCCCATCCCTATCCACAGGCAGGGGGCATATCTTGACGAAAAACTCGGCAGCTTTCCGTTTGCCGAATATATATCTGCCTCCGAAATCAGCCTTCCGATGTACTACGGGATGAGCGATGAGGAAATTGACTATATCATTGATGTGCTGAACAGATATTAGGAGCATCTGTATGTTGACACACAAAAAAAAGCAGCCGTTGATTTCGGTGGTAATATTGTCATATAAGCAGGAGCAATATCTTAAAGGTGCAATAGATTCGGTTCTGAATCAGGATTATCCGGACATAGAAATGATAATTGCCGACGACTCCACCCCGAATTTTAAGAGCGAGGTATGGAGCAGATATATCAACGATAACAAAAGAAGCAATATAGTTAATTCTTTTGTTATAAAGAATGAAGAAAACCGGGGTACGGTCAAAAACATCAATTCCGCAATCAGCCGATGCCGCGGTGAGTATGTGATGTTTTTTGCGGGAGATGACGAACTGGCAGGAAAGAAGGTCCTTTCCGTTCTGGCTGAAAAGATGGCTTTACTGCAAGGAAAAGATATTTGCGTAAGCGGTCTGGCAATTAAAATGGACCATGGGCTTGTTAGGAATGATGGTTTCTTTCAGAACGGTATCATTCGATCCAGGCTGGCTATAGGCGCAAAAAAAGCTCACAGAATGCTTCTGTACGAATGCTGTTACAGTATGGGAGCGACAATGTTTATAAAAAAAGAGCTGGAAAGAATCAACGGATTCGATGAGTCTTACAAGGTAATAGAAGACTGGAGCTTCTTTTTGTCATACAGCAGAAGCGGAGGCAGAGTGTTTTTTGCTGATTACCCTGTTTTAAAACACAGGGACGGCGGTATCAGCGAAAAGAAAAAGTTACCGCTTCGATATACGGAGGACCTGAAAAAAATATACCTTAGGGAAGTCTTTCCGTACATAAATGAAGAGAAGGACAGCAGCAGAAAAATAAAGATACTTTTGCATTACAAGACCATATTCGGATGGGACTTTAATTTTATAAAAATGTGTTTATGTAATCCCGTGTCGGTGATTATATATTTGATACTAAAGATTCAGGAGTGAAAAAATGGCTAAAATATTTGTTGCAATGTACAATTTTGCAAGGCATTCCGATGACTATACCATCATGCCGCCTTTTTATGAGACCTTTATATCAGGGCTCAGAGATGCCGGAAATGAGGTCCTTGTTTATTTCCATAAGGATTTTTACAAAGATTTTTCGGGAGAAATGCCTTCTTTTATAAAGGAAAAAGTACGTAAATTCAATGCCGATCTGTATATCTTTTTTAACAATAATTTCTGGGATATATCAAAGATGACAGATAAGCCTATTTTGATATATGATGTTGATTCGCCTTTATTCTATAAGAATCTTGACGAAATAAAGGCAAATCCCTGCAGATACCGATTTATGACTATTCAGAAGAACTCTGTTGGAATGCTTAAGGAGCAGGTCGGTGTTGATGAAAAGTATGCCAGATATGCGCCGCCTTTTACAGGTATTATGTCGGATAAAAGCATTAAACCGGATATAAATATATCTTTTATCGGCTCCAACTGGACATGGGAGGGATGCAAATTTGTTCAAAGCTTTCTTGATAATCCGGCCGTTACAAATGAAGAGCGAATAATGGCTAAGAAAGTGTATGAAGAGTATTCCAAAAACCCATTTAACTCAAGTGAGGAAATATATGAAAGACTTGGATTTGATCCGGAACATAAGCTGAAATTCCAAAATAATATGAATACTGCAAGCAGGATATCGGGAATAAAAAGAATATCATATCTTGAAACCATTTCCGATCTCGGACTTGAGATCCGCGGTTTGTATTTTTCGCAGGGAAATACGGCATTTTTCCCGGGAGTTGCTTTTTCGTTTAACAAGGATACGGTTTTTACAAGGAAAGAGAACCAGGATATCTTCAACAGATCAAAAATCAGTTTTAATATCAACCATATTCAGGCGATAACCGGCTTTTCGTGGAGAGTATGCGATATAATGGCGAGCAATGCTGCGATCGTTACAGAGTTCAAACCTGATTTGGAGGAATCATTCCCGGGAGTAAAACTACCTACTTTCACGACAAAAGCGGAAGCATATGAAATATGTAAACGTCTTTTGGAAAATGAAGCTGAAAGAAAAGAAATCGTTGCGGCCTCCAATGAGATCATTGACAGAATGTATCGTTTTGATCATACGTTAAAGGCTATGGAAGATTTTATGAATGTAAAGCTTCACAGTGCAAAAGAGGGAACGCTTGAGTATATATATGAGCCGAGAATAATGAGGAATGACAGAGATATGGATGATGAAAAAAGGAATAATCATATATTCATAGGTTATCGTGCAATAAGAAAATGCCATCATCTGTTGGGAAAGTTTATGGATAAGGTCAACGTACCGCATGAGTAAAAGAGGTGACAGAATGGTACATGGATTATCGGACGTTCAAACTGAGAATATCGGTGAAGGCACCAGTATCTGGCAATTTTGCGTGGTTCTTCCGGGAGCGGTTATCGGAAAAAACTGTAATATCTGCAGTCACTGTTTTATTGAAAATAAAGTAAAAATCGGAGATAATGTTACGATTAAGTGCGGTGTGCAGATCTGGGACGGTATCACAGTGGAAGATAATGTATTTATAGGCCCGAATGTTACTTTTTGTAATGACAGACATCCTGTGAGCCGGAATAAAAACTATGTTCTGGAAGGCGTTACAGTGAAAAAAGGTGCAATGATAGGCGCAGGTTCCGTCATATTGCCCGGCGTGACAATCGGCGAAAATGCTGTGGTTGCGGCAGGATCTGTTGTTACGAAGGACGTACCTGCAAATACACGATATTTGGTTAAAGTAGGAGCAAAATGAGAAAGATAGCTTTTTTTTATAAAAATATGCACAGGATGACGCCTGATCTGAGGGAGTACTATCTTTTGGCGGTGGAAATGGCTAAAAATCCCGAAAATCAGGTATATTATGTCGCACCTCCGGATAATTCAATTGTAAAACTGATGGCAGAACAGAATGTTAAGTATTTTAATGTTCACAGCGGAAATTATGCTCCGCTTGAGGATGCGGTATTTGTCGCATCCCTTGACTGCGCTGTTTATCTTTTGGAAGTGTTACAGAATATCCCCGGGGCCAGGGTGCTGTTCTGGAACTGTTCGGAAGTCTGCAAAGAATGGCTTGAGGGCGAGCTTTCAATGTTCTCTCTTGATGCCAAGAGATTATATACTGTTATCAACAATAAAAAAGGCCTGGCTTTCGGATCGGGTAATATGCTGCTTGATCTGAAAAGTGAGACGGGGATTGATTTTGATAATATATTTATACCTCATTCATTTACGGTCAGAAAGGATTTTGAGTATGAAAAATCCGGAAAAAGGGAATTTGAAGGGACAATACATATAGGCTATGTCGGATCTCCGGACAGTCCTGAGCTTTGGAATCTGGCGGAAATAATCCACGGAATTGATGATGAAAGGAATTATATTATACATGTCAGCGGCGGTGATATTGATATAAATGATTATACCAAAGAAGACAGTCCTGAATTTTTGATGAAATTCAGTCGTTACGTGCCTAAAATAAGATTTGAGTTTGCAGGTCAATTAGGGTTTGAGAGGCAGATGGAATATTTCCGGAATACTGCTGATTTTGTTGTGGCGAACGGGTTTTCGGCTATGATTGCCGTTTATTCCGGAGTGCCGGTGTATATTTGTCCCCGGATTGATGCGGAAAAACATACAGTTACGGACAGGTTCTGTCCGATTGAAGCAATGAAAGAGTATTCTCTTTCCGCTTCGGAATATTATGCGTATACAAAGGGATTGCCGAACATATCCCTGGAAACTGTAATTGAAGAAAACCTCGATGATAAAGCAAGACAGGATAAAATAGAACAACAGTATGATTATGTGTCCCATAATCATTCAATGGCAACCGCAAAAGAAAAATTGAATGAGGCATTGGAAAAATGCACATTGACCGTTGCCGACATGAAACAAGCAGGCTTGTTTGAGAAAATAGAAATAATCATAAAGAAAAAAAGATCAAAAGAGGTCAGAAGCTATTCTTCTCTCGTCAAGGCTGCAAAAGAAAAAATAGAATATAACGAAATCCCGAAATCGGAACGGAATAAAGAGAAGTGGGAGAAAAGGAAGAATATAATAAAAAAACCGGTCAAAGCCGTTTATGATAAAGTAAAGGACTTTGAAAAGGCCAGAGAATATAAAAAAGTATATAACGGTTATCCCGAAAAGATTAAAGCCATCAGAAAAATTTATGCCGAAAACAAAGTTCTTAAGGTGGCCTTTTTGACTATTTTTGACTCGGTTTTTCCCGGACAGCCTGTATTTGAAAAAATGCTTGCCATGGATGAGTTCGATCCGTATATCATAGTTATGCCGGATGTGGATAAATTCAGAGGCTTTGAATATAGGATAAATACGTATAATAAGGCATATGGTGAATTCTCGAAGAGATACGGAACGGAACATGTTCTTCACGGATATAAGGTGTATGAGGATGAGTATCTGGAGCTGGGAGAAGAATATCCGATAGTGTTTTTCGCGAACCCTTATGAAAACATGGCGCATCCTTATCATGATTTATCGTATTTCCTTGATAAAAATGTGCTTCCTTTATATATATGTTACGGATTTGCTGCGTTAAAGTATGTAAGGAATTTATATAAGCTGGATTTCTATAATATGGTGTGGAAGGTCTTTCTGGAAAGTGAAATGAATTATAAGGATTATGTTAAGTATGCACCCATGAAAGGTTTAAACACATATATTTCCGGATATATTAAAATGGATGAGCTTGCAGAATGCAAAATAAACCAAAACAGAAGGAAGCGAATCATTATCAGTCCTCATCATACTGTGATGGGATGGGATAAACTGAATCTTTCAAACTTTTTAAGATATTCGGATTTCTTTCTGGAACTTGCAGACAGGTATCCGGATATAGATTTTGTATTTCGGCCGCATCCTATGCTGTTCAACAATCTTGTTCAGCGTAAAATGTGGTCAAAGGAGCGTATAAAAGAATACCTGGATACAATAGATAATAAGCCGAATATGTTTTACGATGATTCCGGAGAGTATTTTGAGCTTTTTGCCAACAGTGACGGTATGATTCATGACTGCGGTTCGTTTATAGGTGAGTATCTTTTTACCGAAAAGCCATGCTGTTATATGTTAAAGTCACCGGCCGATCTGGAGAATGTCTTTTTGCCGATAGGGGAAAAATGCATGCAAAGCTATTATAAAGCCTATAATCAGTCGGATATAATCAGCTTTATAGAGGATGTGGTGGTTAACGGTATAGACCCCATAAAGAAGAGAAGAGAAAGATTTTGCAGGGAGACGTTAAAAATATACCATCCCAACTGTAAAGACAGAGTTATCGATCTGCTCGAGAAGACATTGATAAAATAAGGAGGAATGAGCTAATGAATGTGGCTTTGATAATTGCGGGAGGTTCCGGTAACAGGATGCATCAGGATATTCCCAAGCAGTTTATTACAGTGAATGAGAGACCTGTAATTGTTTATACTCTGGAAGCCTTTGAAAAGCACCCGGGAATTGACGCAATAGCGGTAGTGTGCATAGAAGGCTGGGAGCAGGTACTAATGGCATATGCAAAACAGTTTAACATTACAAAATTAAAATATGTTGTGCCCGGCGGAAAAAACGGACAGGATTCGATAAGGAACGGCGTATTAGAACTGGAAAAGCATTTCAGCCCGGATGACCTGGTGCTCATCCATGATGCGATTCGCCCCATGGTATCGGCAGAGATTATTTCGGACAGTATAAGGGTTGCTTTGGAATACGGCAACTCCGTTACGGTCATACCTTGTGCCGAGGCAATGATGGAAACGGAGGACGGAAATGTATCCGTAGGAAGTTACCCGAGAAACAGGCTTAAAAGGACACAGACTCCCCAGACGTTCAGAATAGGAGATATCTGCGATCTGCACAGACGTGCTTTGGAAAAAGGAATAACCAATTCGGTAGCTTCGTGTACGCTTATGATTGAGATGGGAGAACAGGTGTATTTTTCGGCGGGGTCCGAAAAAAATATAAAACTGACTACAGTTGAGGATATTGATATTTTTAAAGCGCTTTTGGCCGCAAAACGGTCTGAGTGGCTGAAGGGATAGTGTTATGACAATATATGAGAGCAAAGATTGGATACAAGCGCTTGATCAGGAACTGAATGCCTTGGATTTACACAGTCTTGCCGGTAAAAAAATCCTGGTTACAGGCAGTACAGGATTGATATGCTCTGCCGTTATCGACCTTCTTATCAGATGGAATGAGAAGAATAATGAAAAAATAATCATTGCCGCTGCGGGTCGTGAAAAAAGAAAGATTGAAAGCAGATTTGGCAGGTTTCTTGAAAAAGAATGGTTTGATTTTGCAGAATATGATGCAACAAAAGAGTTGCATTTCGATGGCTTTCGTTATGATTTTATTATTCACGGAGCCGGTAATGCGGCGCCGGGAAACATTGCAGCCGAACCTGTTGAGACTATGGTGAGCAATTTTATCGGGCTGAAAAATCTGCTGGATTACGCTTTAAAAGAAGGCACTGAAAGAGTTCTTTATATTTCGAGCTCGGAGGTGTACGGAAAAAAGGAAAACAACGAGCCCTTTTCCGAAGAGGAGTACGGGTTTGTCGATATTCTGAATCCAAGAAATTCGTACTCGGTCGGAAAACGTGCCGCGGAAACCCTGTGTGTTTCATACGGAAAAGAATATGGTGTCAATTCGGTTATAGTACGACCCGGTCATATCTACGGACCGACGGCAACACCGACAGATAACAGGGTTTCTTCTGCCTGGGTATATGATGTGGCAAAAGGAAAAAATATTGTAATGAAAAGTGAGGGCAATCAGATTAGAAGTTATTGCCACTGTCTTGATTGCGCCACAGCTATTTTAACCGTTCTGCTAAAGGGAGAATCATTAAAGGCATATAATATTTCAAATCCGGAATCGGTGATTACCATTAAGCAGATGGCGGAAATTCTTACGAGGGTTTCAGGTACCGGATTGCTTTTTGAGCTGCCGACGGAAGCGGAAAAGAGCGGGTTTAATCCGATGAATAATTCATCCCTTGACAGTATTTCTCTGAGATCTTTGGGATGGAACGGAATTTTTGATGCCGCAAGAGGATTTGAACATACGTTCAGAATTGTCAAGCAATTATTATAGCTCAGGAATATTTTTTCTTGGCACTATAAAAGAGTAAAAATAAAGTAATAATATATAAGGAAAGTGTCCTGTCGGATAGGTGAAAGATTTATGAGTTTTGTGACTGCACTATATACGATCTTTATAAGACCGTTAGAACTGCTTTTTGAAGTTATTTACGTTATTTCAAACAGAGTAATTCAAAATCCGGGAATGTCAATAGTGGCATTGTCGCTTGCCATGAATTTCCTGGTGCTGCCGCTTTACAGAAGAGCGGATGAACTGCAGGCTCAGGAACAGGAAATAGAGAAAAAACTGAATAAACGCGTAACGCATATAAAGAAAACATTTAAAGGCGATGAGCGTTTTTTGATGCTGCAGGAGTTTTATCGCCAGAATAATTACAAACCCATATATGCGTTAAGGGGATCTTTTTCACTGCTTCTTGAAATCCCGTTCTTTATAGCGGCATATAGGTTTTTATCGGGTCTGGAAATGATAAAAGGAATTTCCTTCGGACCTATAAAAAATCTGGGAGAACCGGATAATTTATTGAACATCGGAAGCCTGCCGATAAATGTTCTTCCGATTCTGATGACGTTAATCAACATTGTTTCGAGCGCAATTTATACCAAAGGAATGCCGTTAAAGAGTAAGATACAGCTAAATGTTATGGCACTTATATTCCTTGTTTTTCTGTATAAATCGCCGGCAGGTCTTGTTTTTTACTGGACGCTTAACAATATTTTCTCCCTGGTTAAAAATGTTTTCTATAAACTGAAGAATCCCGCACGTGTCCTTGAAATCATCGCTTCCGTTACCGGGTTTATATGCATACTGTTTTTTGGCATGTTTTATACCAGGCATCTGTTGAAAAGAAGAATATTCTTTATCGGATGCGGTATACTGCTGCAGATCCCGCTGATTATAGGGCTTTTAAGGAAAAAACAGGACCTTGGCCGGAGCGGTTGCGAAAGCGGTACGAAGATAAACTCGAATCGAAAACTGTTTTTGTTAAGCGCACTGGTGAACACGGCTTTGATCGGTATTGTTATTCCGATGTCGGTCATAAGTGCTTCGCCGTCCGAATTTATTGATATAGCTTACTTTGGAAATCCTATAGGCTATTTATGGTTTTCCGGGCTTCTTGCCATAGGAACGTTTATTGTCTGGATGGGGATTTTCTACGGACTTGCAAGCGAAAAAGGAAAATCCCTGATGTCATCCTGCAATTGGATTTTGGCCTGCATCATGGTTTTTGACTTTATGGTTTTCGGCAGCGGATACGGAAATATTTCTTCGTCCTTCCAATTTGACAAGAATCCGGCAGTGCCGTTAAAAAAACAATATATTAATTTCGCGGCAATAATTCTGATTGCTTTTGCCGCCTATTTAATAAGCAAAAAACTGAGTAAGCTGGCTGAATTTATATGTCTGGTAGGGTTGACGGCTCTTGTTGTAATGGGTGTTTCGAGTGTTAAGAAAACCAACCATGAATTAAATACAAAATATACGTATGTAAAAAAACAAGTCGAGAGCATGAAAAATATTAAGGATGAAGGACTTGTTCATCTCAGCCGTAACGGCAAAAATGTTGTTGTAATAATGCTGGATCGTGCAATCGGCAGTTATATTCCGTATATAATGGGCGAAAAGCCGGAACTGATTGACCAGTTTGACGGTTTTACATATTACGGCAATACTATGTCTTTCGGTAAAACCACTATTACCGGCGGACCGGCTCTGTTTGGCGGCTATGAATATATACCGGATATGATCAATTCAAAAAAGGATGAACTGTTCAGGGAAAAACATAATCAGTCGAGCCGGCTGATGCCTGTTTTGTTTTTAAATAACGGGTTTAAGGTAAGGGTATGCGAACCTCCGCTTGCGGGATGCAATTATATACCTGACCTGTCAATTTTTGACGATTATCCGGATATCAAGGTATATACCCTGAATAAAAAATATAATTCCGTTGAAAGCAAATCCAATGATATAGCCGAAAAAATGCGGGAAAGAAATTTTTTCTGCTACAGCATTTATAAAGCTGCACCCTTGGTTTTGCAGGAAAGCCTCTATAATGACGGATTATATAACGACGCCAACGCAAACGGAGGCGTAAAAACACTTACGGTTCAAATCAAGGAGAGCGTTTCAAAAGCTCATGGCCTGGACAAACTGTTTTCAAATATTTTTGGAGTTATAAGCAATCTGGATACCATGACCAAGATTGAAAACTCTGATGAAAAGAATTATGTATTTTTTAGCAGCGATATTACCCATCAGCCCAATATTCTTCAGAAACCCGATTATGTGCCTTCGGTTGTAGTTGATAATACTGAGTATGATAAAGATATTAAAACCCGGTATGTATATGACGGAGTCCATATGAAAATGGATGATGCGGAAAGCGTGGCTCATTATGATGTGAACATGTGCGCCATGATTCAGCTTGGAAAATGGTTTGATTACCTGCGTAAAAATGGTGTTTATGACAATACCAGGATCATTCTTGCTTCAGATCATGGGTACTCCGGCAGACAGTTTGATAATCTGATCGTTCAAAAAAAGCTTGATATCATGAGTTATTCGTGTCTGCTTATGGTAAAAGATTTCGGCGCAAAAGGATTTGTTTACTCTGACGAATATATGACGAATGCGGATGTTCCTTCCCTGGCATTCAAGGGGCTGATAGATAATCCCGTCAATCCTTTTACAGGTAATCCAGTATCTTCGGCGGCAAAAGAAAACCATAATTTCAGCACTATAAGCAATGATGTAAAGATGGAAAAATTCAGGGATGGATATACTTATCCTGACAATACCGAGTATTATAGCTTCAAAGGAGATAATATTAAAAATACAGATGGATGGACTTACATAGGTAAGAAATAGATAAATACGTGAGAAATTATTGACAAAAAGTATCCTGTGGGATAATATTATCAATAAAATTGCGGGCTCGGCCCCCGGAAAGGTTATTATTAATCCTGTGAAAAAACAGAGAACAGCAAATATTGAACTTCTTCGGCTTTTTGCCATGTGCGGTGTGGTATTTCTGCATTATTATAATGGTTCTATAGGCGGAGGAATTAAATATGTACCCAAGGGCAGCAAGAATGAATTTGTTCTTCAGCTGCTTGAATCTCTTTTTATCTGCGCTGTAGATACTTTTGTGATTATTTCCGGCTATTTTTTATCAAAAAGCAACAGACGTACAGTCGGGAAGTGCATCAATTTGCTGGTTCAGCTGTTGGTCTTCAGAGTAGCGTTTTACTGGATTTATATTGCTAAGGGATTGAGAACATACAGCAGGAAGACATTCATCAGAGAAATACTTCCGGTTAACTGGTTCGTGATTCTGTATATTGTTTTATATCTTGTTTCGCCGCTGATCAACAAGGCGTTTTGCGGGCTTCCTGTCAAAAAGGAAACCAACAGGAGTATTACGATACATACGGCGGTGCTTGGAGTGTTTCTGCTTTTCAGTGTATGGCCGACTTTTGTTGATGTGTTATACCAGAAAACAGGTGACGAGTTCCGCGGTTTAAGCACACTGGGAATGTATGGCAGCGAAAGAGGGTATACCATAACCAATTTTATTCTGTGCTATATTATCGGATTATATGTCGGTGTCGGTGAAGGATTTAAATATGTTAAAAAGCGTGTAATCATACCGATATGGCTAGCCTGTGTTGTCATTATTGTTTTTTGGGCGTACAGGAATACGTATAATGCTTATGAATATTGTAATCCTGTTGTGGTAATTGAGGCTTTGTCGGTATTTTTACTGTTTTTAAAAATAAAAATTCCCGAGGGTCATCTGACTAATATTATAAATACAATTTCAAAATGTTCTTTCTCGGTATATCTGCTGCACGGATATTTTATCAGATATATAAAGATAGAAACATATGTCAGAAGAAGGCTTCCGGAAATGTGTCTTCATATTTGCGTAAGCATAGGCGGAATAGTTGCTGTATGTTTTGCCATTGATTTTGTTTATGGTTTGCTGTATGGTTTGGTCAAGAAAAAAGTTGATGGAATAGGGGAATACAGGATAGAATAGAAGGATAAAAAATATGGTTGTATTTGTTACGGGAGTCGCTGGCCAGTTAGGTCACGACGTGGTAAACAATTTAATTGCAAGAGGACATGAAGCTGTCGGAAGCGATATTGCAGATGCTTACAGCGGAATCCGGGACGGAAGTGCGGTAACTGCTGCTCCTTATGTAAAGCTGGATATTACCGACGGTGAGGCGGTAGGAAAGGTAATTTCCGAAATCAAGCCCGACGCTATTATCCACTGCGCCGCATGGACTGCGGTCGATGCCGCTGAGGATGAAGAAAACAGGGATAAGGTTGACAGGATCAACCGCCTCGGTACTCTATATATTGCACAGGCGGCAAAGGCGGCAGATGCAAAGATGCTGTACCTTTCTACTGATTACGTGTTTAACGGAAAAGGAAACACGCCCTGGAAGCCTGACGACCGCTCATTTGAACCGCTTAACGTTTACGGAAAGAGCAAGCTTGACGGTGAGATGGCGGTCAGCGGGACGCTTGAAAAATATTTTATTGTCAGAATCGCATGGGTATTCGGTCTTAACGGAAAAAATTTCATAAAGACCATGATAAATGTCGGAAAGACTCATGATACTGTAAGGGTGGTTAATGACCAGATCGGTACACCGACTTATACTTTCGACCTTGCAAGGCTTTTAGTTGATATGATAGAAACGGAAAAGTACGGTTATTATCATGCGACCAATTCGGAATCGGAGCCGGGAGCTTATATTTCATGGTATGATTTCTGCTGTGAATTCTATAAGCAGTACGGTCTTTCAACCAGAGTTATTCCCGTCACCGCGGCTGAATACGGTCTTTCGAAAGCTGCAAGACCTGAGAATTCAAGGCTGGATAAATCCAAGCTTACGGAAAACGGCTTCAAACCTCTGCCGACCTGGCAGGATGCGGTTAAAAGATATCTTGCGGAAGCAGAGCTCTAATGAATGGTGAAGGGAAAATGTATGGGACAGATTGAAGTGATAAAGGATATTGGCGGAATAAAGGATCTTTGCGTGGTGATTCCTAAGGTGCACGGAGATTCCCGGGGGTATTTTGTCGAGATGTACAATGCCAATGACATGAAAGAGGCAGGACTTGACTATACCTTTGTGCAGGATAATCAGTCAATGAGCAGGAAGGGCGTTTTAAGAGGCCTTCATTTTCAAAAACAGTATCCTCAGACCAAGCTTGTCTGGGTCATAAAGGGTGAGGTTTTTGATGTGGCTGTCGATCTGCGGAAAGACAGCGAGACATACGGAAAATGGCACGGCGAAATTCTGAGCGATGTCAATAAAAGGCAGTTTTTGATTCCGAAGGGCTTTGCGCATGGTTTCCTTGTGCTTTCGGAAACTGCGGAATTCTGTTATAAATGTGATGATTTCTACCATCCGAATGATGAAGGAGGTCTGGCCTGGAACGATCCGGGAATAGGCGTTATCTGGCCCGGAATTGAAGGCGAATATAAAGGAAGCCCTGAGGCTTCCGGTTATACTTTCGAAAAAAGTCCGCTGATTCTCAGCGAAAAAGATCAGAAGTGGATGGGGCTTGACGAGACCTTTACAGACGGAGCACAGCCCGGGAACATTTTTAAAGAACAGTAAAAAAGGATGGCGTGCAATGAAAGGAATTATACTTGCGGGGGGCAGCGGAACCAGGCTTTATCCTCTTACAAAGGTAACAAGCAAGCAGTTGCTTCCGATTTATGACAAACCGATGATATATTACCCGCTTTCTACTTTGATGCTTGCGGGAATAAAGGATATACTGATCATCAGTACCCCTGTGGACACACCGAGATTTGAAGCGCTGCTTGGCGACGGATCGCAGTTTGGAATCACGCTTTCCTATAAGGTGCAGCCAAGTCCCGACGGGCTTGCCCAGGCATTTATACTGGGCGAGGAATTTCTTGCCGGCGGTCCCGGAGCGATGGTCCTCGGAGATAATATTTTCTATGGCAGCGGATTCAGAACCCTGCTTAAGACGGCAGTAAGAAATGCCTGTGAAAACGGACGCGCTACTGTATTCGGTTATTATGTGCCCGATCCCGAGAGATTCGGTGTGGTTGAATTCGATAAGGATTTTAAAGCACTTTCAATAGAAGAAAAGCCGAAGGAGCCCAAGTCAAACTATGCTGTCACAGGCTTGTATTTTTATCCCGCCGGTGTTTCTGAGCGTGCAAATGTAATTAAGCCATCGGCCCGCGGGGAACTTGAAATAACAACGTTAAATGAAATGTATTTAAATGACGGCCTTTTGGATGTTCAGCTTCTCGGACGCGGTTTTGCATGGCTTGATACCGGAACCATGGATTCCTTGCTTGAGGCTGCCAACTTTGTAGAAACTGTTCAGTCAAGACAGGGAATAGTGATATCGGCACCTGAAGAGATTGCATTTATAAACGGTTTTATAGACAGAGAAAAACTGACCGAAAGCGCCGGAATGTACGGAAAGAGCCCTTACGGAGCCCACTTAAGAGCGGTTGCGGAGGGCAAGATCAAATACTGATATCTTAAGGATGACTATGTTAACAATAATACTTGCATGCTGCAACGGAAAAATATATTTAAAAGAGCAGATAGAATCCATACTTGCTCAGGATTATCAGGACTTTAAACTGTTTATCAGGGATGACGATTCGAGGGACGGCACAAAGGATTTAATAGAAACCTTTGAAATGATGCATCCCGACAAGATCAGGGTCGTCCATGACGATAAAAAGGCCGGCTCGGCGGCAAAAAATTTCTTTATTCTGATGAAAGAAGCAGCCGATGCCGAATATGTCATGTTCGCCGACCAGGACGACTTTTGGGAGCCGTGGAAGGTTTCGAAGGCAGTTAAAAGAATGCAGCAGGCGGAGCTTGCGGAGGGAGCCGGCAAGCCTCTTCTCTGCCATGGGGATCCGCTGGTCGCCGATGAAAAGCTTAATACCCTGTCGAAATCCATGGGTAAGATGCAGAAGCTTGATTACAGGCGTCATCAGTTTAAGGACTATCTGGTGCAGAACAATGTGACGGGCTGTACCATGATAATCAACAAAGCATTGAACGACCTGATCACAACAATGCCGGATGAGGCCATCATGCATGACTGGTGGCTGGCACTTGCGGCTTCGGCCTTTGGACGGGTATATTACCTCGGTGAGGCGGGAATTAAATACAGACAGCATTATACCAATACCGAGGGCGTCAAAAATCTCAGCTCGCCCGTATATGCGGTTAAAAAGCTTTTTGACCGCAAGGGAATGAAGGCATCGGTTGAAAAGACCTATGCACAGGCGAGGGCTTTTGAGGAGATATTTAAGGACAGCCTGGATATAGAAAAGGAAGAACAGCTGATGATGTATGTCAGCATGGAAAAGATGGGCAGGCTTGCAAAGTGGAAGACCATGAAGGACTACGGTTTTTCAAAAAGCGGTTTTGCAAGACAGAGCGGATACCTGTTCTTTGGATAGGAAATGCCAAAATAATTACTTGAATAAGAAGAAAAATAGTGATATACTGTTTATTTGATGAATTTTAATGCCGCGGAAGATACGGCAGGGAGGTAAACTTGAAAAATACACTTGAAATAAGATGGCACGGACGAGGCGGACAGGGCGCAAAGACAGCAGCGCTTCTGCTTGCGGATGTGGCTTTTATGAACGGAAAATATGTTCAGGGATTTCCGGAATACGGCCCCGAGCGTATGGGCGCGCCGATAACCGCCTATAACCGCATAAGCGACAGGGAGCTCCGTGTACATTCAAATATTTATGATCCCGACTATGTGGTAGTGGTTGACGAAACCCTGCTTGAAGATATCGATGTTACCGCAGGACTTAATCCTGACGGCGCCATAGTCATCAACACAACAAGGTCGAAGGACGAGATAATCCACCACCTTAAGCATTATCAGGGTAAGGTTTATACCATTGACGCAAGAAGGATCTCGGAAGAGGCACTCGGCAAGTATTTCCCGAATTCGCCCATGCTTGCGGCAATAGTTGCGGTTACCGGAGTTATCGACAGGGATACCTTCCTTAAGCAGATGAGAGAGAGCTATCAGCATAAGTTTGCAAAGAAGCCCGAGGTTATCGAGGGCAACATGCAGGCTCTTCAGGTGGCATATGACGAGATCATGAAGCATGATTTTCCCGGCGCCAACGAGATGAAGAAGGTTAAAGACTGATAGAAAAGATACGCAAGCAAAAAGAGAAAGGTTTGGATATGGCAAATAAGACACCTACGGATATAAGTAAAATCACCGAGACTTCGCCCTGGCAGGATCTGACTCCCGGAAATCATGTATATGGTCCCGCCACTTCTGTTCATTTCAATACAGGTGAGTGGAGGACGCAGAAGCCCGTCATCGATTTCGGAAAATGCAAGCAGTGCCTGCTCTGTGCACCCGCATGCCCCGATTCGAGCATACCGGTAAAAGACGGCAAGAGACTTGATTTTGACTACGACCACTGCAAAGGCTGCGGTATCTGCGCCAAGGCATGCCCGTTTAACGCTATAATTATGAAGTAAATTTGGGCATGAGGTGGCAGTCACGAAGTGACTGACGGAGTCCTGATGCCACGGCGACGTTCGGACGAAGTCCGAATGTTGTATTAAATATAGAAAGGTGACAATCATATGTCCATCAAAGAACGACTTTCGGGCAACGAAGCGGTTGCCTATGCGATAAAACAGATCAATCCGGATGTTATGCCGGCCTTCCCCATCACTCCTTCGACGGAAATCCCCCAGCTTGTTGCAAACTATATTGCAAACGGCCAGATGGATACGGAATTCATCCCGGTTGAGAGTGAGCACAGCTCGATGAGTGCGACCATGGGTGCGTCTGCGGCAGGCGCAAGAGCACTGACCGCAACCTCATCCTGCGGCATGGCTTTCATGTGGGAGCTTCTTTATGTTGCGGCTTCGGACAGGCTGCCTCTGGCGCTTGCGCTTGTAAACCGTGCGCTTACAGGGCCAATCAACATCAACTGCGACCATTCGGATTCAATGGGTGCAAAGGATGCGGGCTGGATTCAGATCTATGCCGAGAACAATCAGGAGGCCTATGACAACATGATCCAGGCCTTCAGGATTTCCGAGCACAAGGATGTAATGCTTCCGATAATGGTATGCCAGGACGGTTTCATAACAAGCCATGCCCTTACCAATATCGAGCTTCTGGAGGATGAAAAGGTAAAGGCTTTCGTCGGTGAGTATGATCCGGACAACTACCTTTTAAATAAGGACTGCACTATGTCTGTCGGACCTTATGCGGTTTCGAATTACTACATGGAAAGCCACAAGGCCCAGCTTCAGGCAATGGAGAATGCAAAGCAGGTAATACTTGATGTCGGCAAGGAATTCGGTGAGCTTTCCGGAAGAAGCTACGGTTTCTTTGAGGAATACAAGCTTGCGGACGCCGACTATGTGATGATAATCATGGGCTCCGCCGCAGGCACCACAAAGGATGCGGTTGACGAGCTTCGAGAAGAAGGCATTAAGGCGGGACTTCTTAAGCTCCGCGTGTTCAGGCCTTTCCCTGCAGAGCAGATCGTTAAGGCGATTTCAAACGGAAAGGCAGTTGCGATCATGGACAGGGCCGAGACCTTCTCGACCAACGGCGGACCGCTTGCAAGCGAAGTTTGTGCGGCACTTTACAGGGCCGAAAGCAGGATCAAGAGCGTTTCCTATATCTACGGCCTCGGCGGCAGGGACTATACTGTTGAGAGCGCCAAGGATGTTTACTATGAGCTTCGCGACATGGTAGAGAACGGTAAGAAGGTTGAACAGTTTAAATATATTGGGCTGAGAAGTAAATAAGAGAGGGACGTAAAGGAGATAACAATGGCTAATACATATAATTTTAAAGAAGTCATGAGCAAGCCCGAGCGTCTGGCTCCGGGCCACAGAATGTGTGCAGGCTGCGGCGGTACGATCGCAGAGAGAATGGTGCTTCGTGCACTTCATGAGGGTGACAAGGCTGTAATCGGCAACGCTACCGGCTGTATGGAGGTTTCAACCTTTATGTATCCCTATACCGCATATTATGACAGCTACATCCACAATGCATTTGAAAATGCCGGCGCGACCATGAGCGGCGTTGAGACCGCCTACCATGCGCTCAAAAAGCGCGGCAAAATTGACGATACCTATAAATTCATCACCTTCGGCGGTGACGGCGGCACCTATGATATCGGTCTGCAGTCGCTTTCGGGAGCTATGGAGCGTAACCATGATTTTGTTTACGTGTGCTATGATAACGGTGCATACATGAACACAGGAATACAGCGTTCGTCCGCAACCCCGATGTATGCCGACACAACAACCACTCCCGTGGGTTCGAAGTCAAACGGTAAGATGCAGAACCGCAAGGATCTTGCATCGATCATCGCGGATCATGATGTGCCTTATGTCGGACAGACCACGCTTCTCGGCAATTTCAAGGATTTTTATGTGAAGGCCGAGAAGGCAATATATACCGAGGGTGCATGCTTCCTTAACGTAATGGCACCCTGCCCGAGAGGCTGGAGATATCCGACAGAGGATATCATGGAAATCTGCCGTCTCGGTGTTGAGACATGCTACTGGCCGCTTTTTGAAGTGGATCACGGCAAGTGGATACTTAATTATGAGCCGAAGAAGAAGCTTCCGATCGAAGATTTCTTGAAGCCCCAGGGGCGTTTCAAGCATCTGTTCAAGAAGGGCAACGAGGACCTGATCGCTCAGTTCCAGGCAGAAGTTGACAGAAGATGGGAAGATCTGCTGTTTAAATGCTCAAGGGCATAAAATGGACCGAAAGGAGAATTTTTTATGGCCAACTATGATAATAAAATCGACGACAACGACAAAATGACTCTCTACCTTGATGACGGCACCGAGCTTGTCTGCGATGTGCTCGGAATCTTCAACGGCGGCGAAAATGAATATGTTGCCCTGCTTCCCGAGGATGCCGATGAGGATACCGAGATCTTCCTCTATCGTTTCATACTCGAGGATGAGGATTTTGAAAATATCAAGCTTGAGAATATTGAAAGCGATGAGGAATTCGAGCTTGCATCAAAGGCTTATGAAGAATATATGAATACGCTTGAGATGCTGGACGAGGATGAATGATTGGGCAATTTCAGTAAATTGTTTTTGTAACCATACGTAATAAACTGCGTCTTTATAGGTAGAAAGCCTTTAAAGACGCTTTTTGCTTTTATAGCTACATAGTTATGATTCATTTTATTGAAAGGGGCGATTAATATGAAGAAGCAACTGTTTATCATATCAATGCTTGCTTTGACCCTGCTCTTATCCGGGGCATGCGGTAAGAAAAGCAAGAAAGAGGAGGATAAAACCGAATATCTGACATATGAGGAGATATGTGAACTTCCGGTAGGCTCTTTCGGAATAGCATGCGGAGAGGTATATAATAATCTCGAACAATATATTGATTTCTTCAAAGAGAGGGATTATGAATATGCACCGGTTATTGTCAGAGTAAAGGAAAACAAATATTTTTGGAGATGGGAAAAAGATGAGGATGAAAATGCTTTATATCCCGGCAGTTTTAAGGGATATTCACAAGTAAGCCTTGTTCCTGAAAAAACGGCCGATGGATATGATAAGCTTTATGAAGATGATGAAATCATTACTCAGAACAGAGATTATTATTTTTATATAAAAGATGGTGGAATATGGGATGAATTAATAAGGCTGATCAATAAGAACACAGGTGAGAATATTAAGGATCTGGAAGAACTTTATAAGCATGACACCATAACAATAGAGATGAAACCTGAAAAAGGTGTAAATTACACACAGGCATGTATGATGGGACAGTATGATTTTCCGTTGGAGGAAGGCGCTTTGTATACGGCTCTTTTGCTTAAAGGTAAAGACGGAAAGAAGTTTTGCTCGCTTCTTTTGCCTGTAAATAACAGTGGTGAAGCTGCAGTGCTTCTTTATGAAAAGTATAATGTTGAAAAAGAAGATGCCAATCTTGCTTTAGAAGTAAGCAGGTTATTTGATTAAATGAGAACATAGATATAAAGAAAGGAAAGAAATATGGTTATGAAAAACGGTTTGAAAAAGAAAGTTTTGGCACTGCTTTTGAGTGCATCAATGTTACTTGCCGCCTGTGGCAGTGAAGCGGGCAGTTCATCTTCGAAGAATAGCAGCTTTTCGGGAAAAGAAAGCTCGGCGGATTCTTCGGGTTCATCAGACGACAGTTCGTCCTCCGAAAAAGACAGCTCCTCGGGCTCAGGAAGAATAAGCAGTGAAAATTTCTATGCTGCCGAAAATTCCTACACCGAATATCTTAAGGACAGGGAAAGGGCAGAGCTTGGACTCTCAGAAGAAGAACTCGCCGCATTTTTAAGCTTTGTTACAAGCACCAACGAAAAGTATTTTGCAAAAGGAGGGGCAGGCGAGAATTATCTTTACTCACCCGTAAGCCTTTATCTTGCACTGGCTCTCTGCGAGGAGCTGACAGACGAGAAGGTAAGCGGAGATCTCCTTACTGCGCTCGGCGTTAAGGATATAAAGACACTTGAAAGCGCAGTCGATAAAATCGTGAAGGGTATCAGTTCTGAAAAGGACGATAAGGGCCTTGCTTCAATCTGCCGTACGGCGAATTCCATATGGTCGGATGATCAGCTTGTGCTTGATGATGAGGCAAAGAAGGCTATAGAGCATGCCGCAGAGCAGATGTTTGCGGATATATATAACACCGACCTCCAGACCGAGGAAGCCTACGAAGCAATGAACAAGTGGGTAGAGGAGAAGACAGCCGGACTGATCAAGGAAATTCCTAACAAACCCGATGCAGAAACCAGGATGATCCTTTTCAACGCTCTTTATTTCAAGAAGACCTGGAAGGAAGAAATCAATAAGGAATATACCGAGGAGAAGGAATTCACGCTTCCTTCGGGCGAGACCGTAAAAACCGACATGATGAGCGTGGGTGTAAAGGAAAATAAGGAATATTACAAGACCGCAAATACCGTAACTGCTCCTCTTTATTACTCTGACGGCAGTTACTGCATATTCATAAGACCGAATGAAAACTGCGACAGGCAGGCTATGAGCGAGATAATGAAGAATGAAATGCCCGAAATCATTTCGGCATATACAAACGGACAGCTTAAATCTGCTGACTCTCTACACTTCACGATTCCGAAGCTTGAATATGAGTTCAAGATTGAGGATATGCAGAATGAAATACAGGCGCTCGGTGTCAGCTCGATATTCGATTCTGCAGGAGATCCGTTCTCCCCCCTTGACGGAAGAAATGATGATAAGCTTTATGTGAGCGCGATAACCCAGAAGTGCAAGATCATCATGAATGAAGAGGGCACGGAGGCAGCGGCTGTTACCCAGATAGATATGAAATGCAATGCAGCTTTTGAGGAACCCGAGGAAATCATTTACATGAATCTCGATCATTCCTATGCCTATGTTATCATGTCAAGCAACGACATCCCGCTTTTTGTAGGTGTTGTTGAGAATCCGGCGAAGTAGTATGAGCTGTCAATAAGCAGAAAGGAATTCATATGATAAAAAACAGTCTGAAAAATAAAATAGTTGCTGTGGCTCTTAGTGCAGCCATGCTACTCGGTGCATGCGGAAGTGCGGGAAGCAGCTCCTCGGCTAAACAGGAGAGTTCTTCCTCATCGGTAAATGAAAGTTCATCATCAGTAAATGAAAGCCCGTCTTCCTCCGCAAACGCAAGCTCCCCGGCCGAAAAGTTCAATTCGTCGGGCATGCTTTATGCCGCGCAGAATTCCTATACGGAATATCTGTCGGTTGCGGACAGATACTATCAGAAGCTGGATGAAGAAAAGCAGAAAAAGATTCAGGAATTTGTTGCAAATACCACGGCAAAGTATTATGCAAAAGAATGGAAGGGAAACAATTTCCTGTATTCTCCGGTAAGCCTTTATCTGGCGCTCTGCCTTGCCGAAGACCTGGCAGATGAAAATGTGACAAAGGATCTGCTTTCACTACTCGGTACGGAAAGCCTTGCCGATATGGAACAGACAGCACAGACCATCACAAAAGGAATAAGTTCCGAAACCGATGATGATGCCAAGCCTGCAATCTGTAAGGTGTCTAATTCCATCTGGTCGGATGATTCGCTGGCTTTGGATGATAAGGCAAAAAAAGTGCTTGATAATGCATCCGCAAAGTTTTTTGCCGATCTGTTCAGTGCAGATCTGCAGTCGGAAGACACAATTGCCGCAATGAACAGCTGGGTGTCCGCAAAAACCGAAGGACTTATTAAAGAGATTCCTTTTAAACCTGGTGATGGTACAAAGATGCTCCTTTTTAACGCCCTGTATTTTAAAAAGAAATGGGACGATCCGATCGATAAGGCGCTGACCGCCAAAGAGGATTTCACGCTCGCATCGGGTGAGAAGATAAAGGTGGATATGATGAAAGCGGAGGTTGCGTACTACAAAGAAGCCAATATGAAATATTACAGGACCGGAAATACTTTAAGTGCGCCTTATTATTATTCCGACGGAAGCTACTGCATTTTTGTAAGACCGGAAAAGGTCTGCGGCAGGGATGATATGAAAAACATAATAAGTAATGAAGTGCCGGATATTATCGATGCTTTCATAAACTGGCGCACAAAGGAAACAGGATCTCTTAAGCTCAGCATTCCGAAGCTTAGCTATGAAACCAAGACTGAACACATGCAGGACGAACTGATGGAACTGGGTGTGAATTCGGTGTTTGATTCGGCGGCAGAGCCGTTCTCGCCTCTGGGCGGAGGACTTGCAATAACCGAAATCGCGCAGAAATGCAAGATAATAATGGATGAGGATGGCACCGAAGCGGCAGCCGTTACGGAAATTGCGATGGATGAAAGCGCTCCGTGCTATGAAGAACCGAATATAGAACTAAATCTTGATCGGCCCTACGCCTATGTTATCATGTCAGGCAACAACATCCCGCTTTTTGTAGGCGTTGTTGAGAATCCTGCGGCTGAATAAAGCTACAATATTTCCAGAAGCCCCTTCTCCATGCAGGCCGTATAGCTTATCTTTTTGGGAACGAGAAGTTTATCAAATTTTACGGTCAGCGCATCGCCCTCTCGTTTTATGACGGTGCCTGCCTGAAAGGCCGCATGGAATATACGGGAGCCGGGTCCGGGAGGGGTCTGGCTCCTTCTTATTTCGCTTATGAAACGCGAAACCCGAAGGTCGTCGTGTCCGTGACGTTTTTTGGAGGAGGAGAGGATAAGCATATGACGGGCTCTCGTCATTGCAACGTAGAACATGCGCCTTTCTTCCTCGAGCTCATCGGGAGTGCGGCTTTTTTTATGGGGAGTGATCCCCTCTATGCAGTCGGGCATGAAAACAACGTCGAATTCCAGCCCCTTGCAGCCGTGAAAGGTCAGAAGGTTTACTGCCTTCGCGGGCATGTTGTTCAGGGCATTTTTCAGTTTTGTCCTGAATTCCTCCATGTATGATAAAAAGAGCAGGAAGGTTTTATGGGGAAGCGCAGAGGCTTCGTATTCGTCAAGTATGTCAAGGGTTTCGTCTGCAAGATCCGCCGATAGTCCAAGATCTTCTTTTATGCAGTCATCATAGCCCATTACCTTGCGTATGTAATGTATTGCAGAGGAGGGATCGAGCCTTTTTAGTGTGCGCAAATTGTTCTTAAGCTCCTGTATGTTCTTTACGGCATACCATTTTTCGCTTTTTTCATAGTATTCCATGAGCTCATCGAGATCGACCCTGTCGTTTTGCAGCGAGGCACGTTCGAGGTATCTTACCGGACGGTTCATGAATTTCAGAAAATTCTCCCTCGAATCGTCGCCCGCAAGGAAACGCAGGTAGGCGGTAAGGGGCTGCACATAGCGGTTGTCATAGATTGAAGGAATGCCGGCCTTTGTGGAAAAGGGTATATTGTGCGCAAGAAGCTTGCCGCATACAAAGCCGGACTGCGCATTGGTGCGGGTGAGTATTGCGATCTCGGAAATGTCCTGTCCCTCGTTTACCAGCTTTTTGATGCACTCCGCCAGATCATCATATTCCGCATCATTGTTCGCAAAGCTTTTGATCGTGAGCGGGTGGGCAAAGATTTTGTCCGTCCGGGCGCTTTCAAGCTTCTTTTCGAAACGTTTTTTATTATGGGAAATCAGGTTTGAGGCAGCGGAAAGGATTTCGGGGCAGCTCCGGTAATTAATGTCAAGATGTATTTCCCTGGCTTCCGGAAAATCTTTTTTAAAGCTCTGCATGATCTCGGGGGCCGAGCCTCGGAAGGCATAGATCGACTGATCGTCGTCGCCGACGACAAAAAGGTTGTCCTCCGGTCTTGCGAGACGCTTTGTGATGCGGTACTGTATCGGATTTATATCCTGAAATTCGTCAACCAGTATATATTTGAATTTATCCTGCCAGGCTTTAAGTATGTCCGGTCTGCTTTCGAAAAGCTCGTCGGTTTTCCTGAGCATGTCTTCAAAATCGATAAGTCCGAACTCGGAGAGGGAAGAATTGTAGTGCCTGCAGATTTCTTCGAAACGCTCGCTGCTTAAAACCTCGGACTTAAACTGAGGCCTTTTGTCCGGTTCAAGCCCCTTATATGCAGCGATTTCGTCGGAGATCCGGCGTATGAAATCGGTGCTTCCTCCGAGCAGGAGAGCATCGCTTCCGAGCCCCTGGCTTATTATCTTATATGTCATGTCGGAGCTTATGATGTTTTCGCTCCGGTAGCCGTAATGTCTTTTTAAAATCTGGAAAAATATTGAATGAAAGGTTCCGAAATTCACCTTTTCATGGACCGGATTTTTCACCGTCAGAAAGCGGCTCCGCATTTCGACCGCGGCCGCCTTGGTATAGGTAATGACAAGGATGGATGTGGGCTCTATGCCCAGTTCGTCTGTCATGTGGCACAGACGCTTTGTGATTACTGTGGTCTTGCCGGAGCCCGGACCGGCGATGGTTATCACCGGCCCGAGTACGGCATTTACAGCCTCCTGCTGAGGTTTATTCATTAAATCTGACTCCTGTGGAATTATGCCTGGTTTACGGCAGCCTTTAACATTTCGATACCCTTGCGGATGCGGGCAAGGCTTTCTTCTTTGCCGAGGATCTCCATGATCTCATATGCTCCGCCGGGAGTCATCTGCTTGCCGGAAACGGCTGTACGGATGGGCCAGAGCACCACGCCGTTTTTGCATTCGCGTTTTGCAACAAGGTCCATGCAGGTCTTTTCGATGCCTGCAAATGAGTAATCGTCAAGAGCCTCGAACATCGGAAGGGCCTCCTCAAGTACGGAAAGGGCGATCTCCGAATTGGTCTTCATCTTTTTGTGCGTGTACATTTCGGTGTCATATTCGGGAAGAGCCGCAAAAAAGTCGATTTTTTCCGCAATGTCGGGGAAGACTTCGATACGGGTTTTTACAAGGTCGGCAATTTTTGTGAGATTTTTTTCGAGCTGTGTGCGCAGTGCTTCGTTAACCTGCTTTGCCGGCACATCTTCGCCGTTTCCTGCCTCGCCGAACAGAGCCTCTTTAATATAAGGAAGGGCCATCTCATAATATCTTTCGTTATCCATGGCCTTGATATACTCGCCGTTCATCCACTTAAGCTTTGTCATGTCAAAGACTGCGGGGGATTTTGAAATGTGGTGATAGTCAAATTCCTTTATCAGTTCGTCAAGCGAGAAAATCTCCTGGTTTGATACCGGGCTCCAGCCGAGAAGGGCGATAAAGTTTACAACGGCCTCCGAAACAAAGCCCTGCTCGATAAGGTCTTCGAAGGAAGAGTGGCCGCTTCTCTTTGAGAGCTTCTGATGTTCCTCGTTTGTGATGAGCGGGCAGTGGATATAAATCGGTTCCTTCCAGCCGAAGGCCTGATAAAGCCTTGTATATTTCGGGGTCGAGGAAAGATATTCGTTTCCGCGTACTACATGGGTGATCTCCATGAGGTGGTCATCGATTACATTGGCAAAATTGTAGGTCGGATAACCGTCGCTCTTGATCAGTATCATGTCATCGAGCTCGGCATTTTCGACTGTGATCTCGCCGTAGATCGCATCGGTGAAGGTGGTTGTGCCCTCCTCGGGTATGTTCTGTCTGATGACAAAAGGCTTGCCGGCAGCAAGGTTTGCTTCAATCTCTTCCTTTGATAAATGCAGGCAATGCTTGTCGTATTTTGTGATCTCCTTGCCTTCGCTGCCTTCGGTGGACTTAAGAGTTGCGAGTCTTTCGGCATCGCAGAAGCAATAGTATGCCTCGCCTTTTTCGATGAGCTTTTTTGCGTATTCCATGTAAAGCCCTGAAGCAACACGCTCGGACTGAACGTAGGGACCATACCCCTTGTCCTTGTCGGGACCTTCGTCATGCACAAGCCCGGTTTCCTTCATTGTGCGGTAGATTATGTCAACGGCTCCTTCGACATAACGCTCTCTGTCGGTATCTTCGATACGGAGTATGAAATCGCCGCCCTCGTGCTTGGCGATCAGGAATTCATAGAGCGCCGTCCTTAAATTTCCTACATGCATGCGGCCTGTGGGAGACGGTGCATATCTGGTACGTATTTTCATTAAATTACTCTTTCCTTTCCGGCGCCATAGTGTGACGCAAAATCTTTATTGGATAGTTTACCATAAAATAAAGAAAATTTCAATGCACGTTATTGCAAAATGACAGTTGACAAAAATTGTTAAAATTTATATAATCATCATTGAGTGCCTATGTTTAAAGGAGAAGAACAGAGTGATCATTGATATGCACTGCCACTTGATGCCGGGGGTTGACGATGGTTCGAAAAGCCCGGAAATGACCGCCAAAATGCTGGAAATTGCGGCTGATGACGGAATCGGGGGAATAGTATGTACTCCTCATTTCGAGGCCGGGATGAAACCGGAGCTTCTGGAAAAGAGGAAAAGATCCCTTGCTCTGACCCGCGGCCTTGCTGAAACCATATGTCCGAAAATGAAGATTTTCTACGGCAATGAGATCTTTTACGGGGACAGCACCCTGAAGGCTCTCGAAAGCGGTACCGCAAAGCCGCTTAACGGAACGGACTATATACTTGTGGAGTTTCCGGTCTATTCGGAATTCGCCTATATTGAAAAAGCAATAAGAACACTGACATATGCCGGATACCGTCCGGTCATCGCCCATATCGAAAGATATGAGGGCATGAAGAAGATGAACCAGGTACAGGAGCTTGTCAGATGCGGCGCGGTGATGCAGGTGAATGCCTCAACGGTCACAGGCGCAATGGGCTGGGGCGTTAAGCACTATGTTCTCAAGCTCATGAAATACGGACTTGTGGACATACTGGGAACCGATGCCCACGGCATTCAAAGAAGACGCCCCGAAATGAGCGAGGCGCTTTCGCTGATAGACAAAAAGATAGGACCCGATTACAGAAAACTGATTACTGAGATCAATCCCAGACTGATCTTAAAAGGAGATAGTTTAAGTGGAAAAGCTTGATTTTGATTTTGATTTAGGAAATAACAACAGGGAAAAAGAGGTTTATCGTACCCTTCGTACCAATATCGAGTTTACCGGACTTGACAACCAGGTCATCGCAGTGACCAGCTGCACTCCCGATGACGGTAAGACAACGGTTTCCTTCAATCTTGCCGTAGCGCTTGCGGAAGGCGGAAAAACAACTCTTTATGTTGATGCGGACTTAAGAAAATCGGTTCTTATGCAGAGACTTCAGGTAAAGAAGAACCCCAAGGGCTTAAGCCACTATCTTTCAAGCCAGGCAGCGCTTCAGAATGTTATATACATGACCAAAAAACAGGGCTTCTTCGTAATGCCCACCGGCGTGTTCCCTTCAAACCCCACCGAGCTTCTCGGCAACGGAAGGCTTGAGCAGATGGTTGAAAGCGCCAAGAAGATTTTTGACTATGTCATCATCGACACCCCTCCGCTCGGCAATGTCATCGATGCGGCGGTAGTTGCAAAAAACTGTGATGCGTCTCTTCTTGTGATCGCATCGGATGTTTCGTCAAGAACGATGGTACGGGGAGTTGTAAACCAGCTGAAGCTGTCCAATCCGAACTTCCTCGGCGTGGTTCTTAACAAGGTGGACATGAAGTCCAACGGCTATTACGGCAAGAAATACGGCGGTTACTATGGCAAAGCCTACTCAAGCTATTACGGAGCAGGCGAGTAAGTAAGGGGAAGAAAACAAAATGAACGAAAAAATAAATCGTGATGAAGAAACGGAAATCGATCTCAGGGAAATATTTTTACTCCTGCTCAGAAAATGGTGGATAATCGCAATCGGTGCTTTTTTGGGCGCCGCTCTTGCTTTCGGAATTTCCAAATTTTTCATGACCAAAACCTATACATCGAGTGCAAAGCTTTTCGTACTCAACAAAACCACTTCGGTGACTTCGCTTGCGGACATACAGATAGGAAGCGCGCTTTCAAATGACTTTATGATCATTACAAAGAGCAATCCCGTTATCGATTCCGCAATCGATATAATAAAGGAAGAAACCGGAAAGGTTTATACGAGAAACCAGATCAAGAGCGCTCTTAACGTAACCAACCAGAACAATACACGTATCATAACGATCACGGTTACAAATACCGACCCCGAGATGGCAAGCGTTATCGCAAATGCGGTTTCGAGCTGCGCCGCAAACAGAATGGGCTCGGTAATGGGCGGAGATCCTCCGACAAAGGTTGAGGATGCGGAACCTGCAAATTATCCCTCGGGACCTCATACCAAGAGAAATACCATAATCGGTTTTCTGCTTGGATTCATACTTGTGAGTGCAGTGGTTATCGTACATCACATGCTGAACGACAATATCAAGACCGAAGAGGATGTCGAGAGATACCTTGGAGTACCCACACTTGCTGTACTTCCTTTGTTTAAGAGCAGGGAAAACAACAAGCGCAGTGAGCTCAAAGAGATGAATGAGGCATTGAATGAACGAAGAGAAAGAAAGAGAGAGTCGTAAACGAAATCCGCTGTTTTACATATTTGCAGCGATATTTGCCGCAGCGGTAATCTTCGGAATCGTTTACTACATAACAGTAAAGATACCTCAAAACAAGAGAGGGGAAATTTACGACGAGATAGCGGATGTGGTAGAAAAGGACAGCCCGACTCCGGCTCCGACGGCTACTCCGGCTCCGACGAAGGACCCGACCGTTACGCAGTCCGGAACACCTACCGAGGGACCGACACCTACCGAAACACCGGTACCTGTCGACATTCCGGTGAGCTTTGAGGAAGCATGGAAGATAAATAAGGACATATATGCATGGATAAGGATATATGACCAGACATCGGAAGCTCCGAAATATCTGATGAACTATCCGATACTTCAAAGCGTTGAGCCCGCGGCCGACAATTATTATCTCGACCACACTGTAAACCATAAGGCCGGCCTTCCCGGTTCAATCTATACAAGAAGAGTGAACAGCAAGGATTTTACGGACCGTATCACGGTAATCTATGGTCACAACATGGGCAACGGAACCATGTTCGGTTTACTTAACCGCTATGTTGCGAAGAAATATGCCGATACCAATGACGAAATAAAAATTTTTACGCCCGAACACATACTGACCTATAAGATATTTGCGGGCGTTACCTACGACAACAGAATGATCACAAGCAAGTTCAATACCCAGACGGAGACCGGACTCGAACTCTTTTTGAACTCGCTTAAGAGCGTCAGAAACTGGAGGACCTACTGGAGAGACGGCGTTGAAGTGACGAAAGAAGACAGGATCATCGTCCTTTCGACCTGTAACGGAAATTCCGACCAGAGATTCCTCCTGTGTGCGGTGTTAGTGGATGAACAATAACGAAAAAAAGAAAAACAAAGCAGTAATCATTGCGGTGATCGGAGTGGTTATTGCTTTTTGCCTTATAATCGGCATCGTTGTCCTTGTTAAAAAGTACAACGATAAGAACAAGGCGGGAAGCAAGGGCGAAACCACAGCGGATGTGACTCCGAAAGCAACGGATGAGAGCGCACAGAAAATTGATATCGATCCTTCGGACTACAACAATGTGGTGGAGTTTGACGGGCAGAAGTATGTATATAATACCGATATTGTAAATATTCTCTTTATCGGTGTCGATAAAAAGGGCGAGCTTGTCGAACATAAAACGCCGACTTTCGGAGGACAGGCGGACGTTATCATGCTTCTTTCTCTCAACAAGTCCACAAAGCAGTGCACCATACTTCAGATTTCCAGAAATTCCATGATGGATATTGAGCTTATGGACAGCGCCGGAAATGTGACAGGCCGCAGATTTGCCCAGCTCTGCCTTCAGTATGCTTATGGAAACGGAAAGGAAACAAGCTGCCTGGCAATGAAACGAAGGGTGAAGGAGCTTTTGTACGACACGGTGATCGACGGCTATATTACTATAGATATCGATGCGATCCCGATTTTAAATGATGCTGTCGGCGGTGTTGAGATAACGGTTCCGGAGGACTATACATGGATAGACCCTTCCTTTAAAAAGGGAGAAACCATTCTGCTTGACGGAGTGCATGCCGAAAAATATGTAAGGTCGAGAGACATAAACATTACCGGAAGCAATAATGACCGTATGCACAGGCAGGTTCAGTACATACCGGCGATGATCACAAAGGTAAGGAAAAAGCTCGGCGGCACAGGCTT
>DFFN01000068.1:43263-44557 GCA_002369525.1 Lachnoclostridium sp. UBA3775
TCGGCGGCACAGGCTTGTATGACAAATTCTATCCTCTTATAAAGAATTATCTTGTTACCGACCTTTCCGCTGACAGGATAGACCAGCTCGCAGATTACAACCTGAGTACTGACGAGATATATTTCGTTCCAGGTAATGAACAAGAAATTGACGGACATGACCAGTTTTTTGTTGAAAATTACGAATTGCAGAAAATTTTGATAAAAATGCTTTACAAATTAAAGTGATTGTAGTAAAATACGTTGTGAACATCCAAATTAGGGTTGGATGTGGTCAGTATATATAGGAGGTAAACACCAATGAAAAAGTTTATCGCAATTATGTGCATGGCTGTTTTACTTGTTAGTTCAGCATTAGCTGCAGGTAGCCCCAGCGGAAACATCAGTGATGATTTCAAGGCTACTGCTGATGGCTACACCATCGTTGTTGAAGAAGCTGATTTCGAGCTTCCCAAAGCAGCTGATTTCGGTGCTGAAGGTTACGATGCATATGCTCTTAATGTTTATGCAAAGGATGCTGACGGTAATGTAGTAGCTCTTGACAAGCCTGTAGATGTAACATTCGAAAGCTTCAAGATTGAGAACGGTGCAAGCGTTATCGCCATTCATGCTCCCGAAGAGGGTGCTGCTTTCCAGAAGGAAACCGTAAAGAGCATTGAAACTAACAAGGCTGTAGTTACTTTCTCATCACTTTCACCTGTTGTTCTTTACATCAAGAATGTGAACGAGGAAAATCAGCAGGGTGGCGAGTCTGATAAGACCGGTGAGCCCGCTGTAATGACAGTAGTTGCACTTATTGCTATGACAGCACTTCTTGGTATGGCTGTTACTGCAAAGAAGGAAAACTAATCTCTTTTAAATCAATAAAAAGAAAACGTTTTCAGGATATACCTCCTTGGTGACAAGGAGGTATATTTTTTTGCCGTTGGCGATAAAAAATAAAAAAACAGTTGACAAAGCTGTTATATATGTTATATACTGTTCCTTGCGCGTTTAGTCTGCGTTTGTTTTGTTGTGCTTATGCACTTATAAGACTGACATTACCGCGTATGGCCACATACTAAAACAAGGAGGTAAAACAAGGATGCCTACATTTAACCAGTTAGTAAGAAAGGGCAGAAAGACACTTGAGTCAAAGTCAACCGCTCCCGCTCTTCAGAGAAGCTTCAACTCCCTTCATAAGAAGGCTGTAAACAATTCTTCTCCCCAGAAGAGAGGCGTTTGCACAGCTGTAAGAACTGCAACCCCTAAGAAGCCTAACTCAGCTCTCAGAAAGATCGCCAGAGTACGTCTTT
>DFFN01000044.1 GCA_002369525.1 Lachnoclostridium sp. UBA3775
ATCACCGGCGGTATCGACCTTGCAAAGCTTGACCTTCGCTCAGGTATTGAAAGAATTACCTATGCGCTGTTAATTATCGTTGTCGCCACTCTTACAGCCTGGGTCATGGCCACTGTTTATCATTTTAAGCCTGCAGATTTTGAAGAATTCAAAATGGACGAAAAGCTTCGTTTCGCCCTGTGGATGGTAACGAGCTTTGTCGGAGTCTACGGCTTCTCGATGATGTTCAACAGCACAAAAAAAATGGCATCCATTGCAGGATGCCTCGGAATGTGTACAAACACCTTCCGTTTAAGCCTGATTGAATTTGTGCATGCGCCGATTCCTTTGGCGGCATTTATCGGTGCTCTCTGCTCCGGACTCATCGCTTCGGCCATCAAGAAAGAGGTCGGCGTTCCGAGGATCACACTGACGGTACCCTCTATCGTTATCATGGTACCGGGTATGTTCATGTATAAGGGCATATACTTTATCGCCAAAAACGAGCTCTCAACGGGCGGCATGTGGCTGTCAAAAGCACTGCTCATCGTAATGTCCCTTCCCCTCGGACTCATCTGCGCGAGGATACTCACAGACGAAAACTTTAGAAAAAGTTCATGATAACAAATTCACAGTAAAACAGAGAGCCAAGACATCGCGAAAGCTTGCTTTCAGGCGATGACTTAGCTCTCTGTTTTAAACTGCGAAGCAGTTAACTCCCCGCTTCATAAGCGAGCAGACCTTTTGCGAACAAAGTGAGCAAAAAGATGAGCACGAAGTGCGTGTCCGCGAGCTTGTGGGGCGGGGAGTTACTGTGAATTATCACACGATCCCCAAGAACCTTTCCACGGCTTCTCCCGCAAAGGAGAAGCCCTTTTTTGTACCGTAATCAAGGCCCGGTGTAACTCCTTTGCCGTAAAGAAGAAGCGGCACATATTCTCTTGTATGGTCCGTACCCTTAAAAGAAGGATCGCAGCCATGATCTGCCGTAATCAGCAGCAAGTCCTCCTCTTCCATCCTTTCAAGCAGTTCGCCGAGCCTGAGATCAAAAGCCTCAAGCCCCTTAGCATAGCCGTCCACATCTCTTCTGTGGCCCCATGAAGAATCAAACTCCACAAGATTGGTAAATATCAAGCCTGACTTAACGAGATCAAGTGCCTCTATGGTCTTGTCCATGCCGTCCTCGTTGTCCTTCGTGTGGACCGCTTCGGTGATACCGACACCCGCAAAGATATCTTCTATCTTTCCCACCGCGTACACCGTAAGACCTGCATTCTTTATCCGGACCAAAGTATTGTCCTGCGAAGGCTCAAGCGAAAAATCACGGCGGTTACTTGTTCTGACATACTTTTCTCCGTCGTGCACGAAAGGACGGGCGATAACACGCGCTACCGCATGGTCTCCCATAAGGATTTCCCTTGCAATGCGGCAGATTTCATAAAGCTTTTCGGGCGGGTATATCATTTCCTCGCAGGCAATCTGGAACACGCTGTCGGCCGAGGTATATACTATCGGTTTTTTCGTTTTCATGTGCTCATCACCCAGCTCGTTTATTATCGCGGTACCCGAAGCGACACAGTTTCCGAGTATGCCGGGAACACCGGTTTTTTCCACAAATTCATTTATCACATCATCAGGAAATCCGTCAGGGAAAGTAAGAAACGGTTTTTCGGTAATGATGCCTGCCATCTCCCAGTGGCCCGTCGTCGTATCCTTTCCTGCGCTCAGTTCTTCAAGGCGCGCAAAGGCACCCTTCGGTTTTTCAACGCTTTCTACGCCCTGCATTCCGTCTATATTTCCATAGCCCAGGCTTCTGAGATTCGGTATTTTCAGATCCGGATATTTTTCCATGATATGTCCGATGGTACTAGAGCCCTCATCACCGAAGGCAGCCGCATCCGGTGCCTCCCCCATACCTACACTGTCAAGCACTATCCATATTGCACGTTTCATTGTAAACCCTCCTGTAAAACCTAAAGTCTTTGCAATGTCTGTGGCCGGCTGTTTTTCATAAACATTTACTGCCCGATTCAGCAGTTACCGGTATATACATATTTCAGCTTTTCTCCCGCCACCCCGGCAAGCCTGTAAACCTTTTCCACATCGGTCGCAGGACGGTCGGTCATGTGAAAGCAGGGATGGAAGCGTGATACATGGAGCGGAATATCCCGCCCGATCATTTCTCCATCGGCATTCTTTAATCCTGCTATCCATCCGCACATTTCCCGCATCTCGTCCTCACTGTCATTTTCGCCGGGAATTATTAGCGTGGTCAGCTCAACATGACAATGCCTGACCGCGTCGCTTATAAGCGATTTGACCGTTTCAAGATTTCCCTTTAAAAGATCCTTGTAATAATGCCCGGTAAAGCCTTTAAGGTCGATGTTCATGGCATCGATATACGGTGCAAGCTCCGAGTAGACCGAAAGCTCCGCAGTACCGTTTGTCACCATCACGTTATACATTCCGAGTTCATGCACAAGCTTTGCTGTGTCACGTACATATTCATAGCCCACAAAAGGCTCGTTGTAGGTAAACGCCACGCCGATATTGCCTCTGTCCCGGTAATGAAGGGCCGCCGCGGCAAGCTCCTCAGGGCTCAGGTACTCTGCCCTCTCCCTGTATTCCCGGACCTCTTCGCCCCAGGATATGCTGCTGTTCTGACAAAAAGGGCAGCGCAGGTTGCAGCCATAGCTTCCGACAGACAGTATCCTGCTGCCGGGATGAAACCTTTTTAGCGGCTTCTTTTCTATCGGGTCGAGCGCCATGGATGTCACCTTACCGTAGTTTACCGCATATACCTTCCCGTCCTTAACGCTTCTTGCGCCGCAGAAGCCAAGTCCGCCTTCGCTTATTATACAGTGCCTCGGACACACGCCGCACTCTTTTGTAATCCCCATCTGCTCTCCTTTTGGGACAAATGAACCGTCCCCGTGTTCCTATGAGCCGTAAATTGTCCTAAGTACCTCAGCCGCGCTCATGCCGGCTAACCCATCAGGGTCGGTGAGCAGTCCGCCGTCAAGCTTCCATGAAAACTTTCCTGTCGCACCTCCGCTGACCGCGGTATAATCCGCATAATTTTTAAGCACAGCCTCATAGCCTGAATACCACGAGGGATAAAACTCCGACATATATCTGTCCGCAAGCTTATAAGCCTCACAATCCTTTGAAGTACCGAGAGCCGAAAGCTGCACTCCGCCTCCTTCTTTTCCGAGCCTGCTTTTGGACGGCGTGCTGTGGGCGATAACGATCGAACCGTCGGGGCAGGTGCCGATGCACATCCATACATGTCCCTTAAGACTGAATATATCACCCGGCTTAAAATCCGAAGCCTTAAAGCTTGTAACGGCATTGCCCCAGCCTCTTTCGGCAAAATTTCCGGCCATTTTGGTCGACCCCATAACATAGCCTTCTTCACCGTCTGCAGTATTGTTTATGTTATATATCACCCAGCCGATATAACCCGAGCAGTCAAGACCGGCATAGTAATATTCGTTCCAGCCGCCGTTTGGATAATAATCGGGCTTGTAAGTATATTTTCCGGCATTTGAAAAGAAGAAATCCTTCCATGAATCCGCAACTCCGATGCTTTTACACTGAACCGACGAACCGGCGTCCTGCCAGTCCCAGCCGCCGCCGTA
>DFFN01000012.1 GCA_002369525.1 Lachnoclostridium sp. UBA3775
GAGGATTATATCGTAAAGCCATTTGAGGCAGTGGAACTGCTTGCAAGGATAGAGGTTGTGCTTCGACGCACCAAAAAAGGACAGGATAAATTAAGGTACGGAAGTATCGAGGTCGATATAAACGGCCACACGGTAATGCAGAAAAAACAGCCTGTAAGCCTTACGCCTAAGGAGTTTGAGCTTCTTGTGTTCTTCATACAGAATCAGGATATCGCGCTCAGCAGGGAAAGACTGCTTACCGCAATCTGGGGCTATGAATTCTGCGGAGAGACAAGAACCGTGGATATGCATGTGCAGCAGCTCCGCGCAAAGCTTGGGCTTAAGAACAATCTTGTAACCCTGCCCAAACTCGGATACAGGCTTAACAGTTTAGGTTGAAACGAAAGTAATATGAAGCTTTGGCAGAAAATATTTATAATCACGCTTATACTTACCCTGGCCGGCACCCAGCTTACCGCCTATCTGATAGCGTACAGGAATTTCAGGCACAGCGTTGACGCCGAAAGGGAAAGACTTATCACCGAGCACAGGCTTTTTATCTCTGAAGTCGAAAACCGCCTTGTGTACAGGAAATTTGAGACGGGAAAACTGAGCCTGTCTGAAGAAGAAACCGAAGCTGTGCTTAAGGAAATCATCGCAGGTGAAAAAAATGAAGCGTTACTTCTTAAAAATGATAAAGTAATTGCCGGAAGACTTGGCGGAAATACCGATAAAGCCCGCGAAAAATCCGGCATGCAAATAGAAGAGAGTTCGACAGGCATCATAATGACGGAGCTTGACGGTATTACCTGTGCTCTCTGCGGCTCTGAAATAAAAACCGATTCCGATCGGTATTCTGTTTATACTTCCTATGATGTTACAAAAACATATGATGATTATCATGCCGAGGTAAGAAACATAAGGCATATCAGCTACATTGTTTCTTTTGCAATCGCGGCTGTGCTGCTTGTTTTTGTGCTTCTGACGCTAAGGCCCCTTACAACGATTGAAAAAGAAATAAAAGGAATCGCAGGCGGGGAATATGACCGCAGGATTACTCCTGAAGGAAGCGCAGAGCTTGTGCAGATCGCAAAAAGCGTAAATGAAATGGCAGAAGCAATTGAAGAAAATGTCGGAGGACTGCAGAAGGTCGCTGATGCGAGAAAGCAGTTTATAGACAGTTTTGCACATGAAATGAAGACGCCTCTGACATCGATCATGGGCTTTGCCGATATCCTCCGGATACAGAGGAATTTAAAGGATAAGCAGAGAGTGGAATATGCCTCCATAATACTTGAGGAGGCAAAACGCCTCCGCTCACTGTCGGGAAAACTTCTGCAGCTTGCAACGGCGGACAAGGTGTTACTTGAGCTTGCGCCGACGGACATGAGGGAGCTGTTTCGGGATATCAATATTGCAATCCTTCCGATGATAGTCAATCAGGGCATGAAACTTGAGGTAACATGTGAAGAGGGCATAGTCCTTAATATAGACAGGGAACTGATAAAATCCCTCGTTTACAATCTGATCGACAACGCCGTAAAGGCATCGGAGGCGGGCGGTGAAATCAGGGTTGACTGCAGCAGAAACGGTGAGCATACCGTGATTTCTGTCATGGACTTCGGCATGGGAATGAAGCCCGAGGATGTAAAGAGGGTAACGGAGCCTTTCTATATGGTTGATAAGTCACGCGCGAGAAAAGCAGGCGGCGCAGGGCTCGGGCTCTCGTTGTGCTCTGAAATTGCAAAGCAGCACGGCGCAAAACTGAAAATAACAAGTGAAGCAGGAAAGGGCACGGTAGTGATGGTGATTTTCGGATGAAAAAAATCAGAGTGATAATTGAAATGACGGTGGCCGTACTGCTTGTAGTCCTCTCGTTTTTCCTGCTTGTGATCATGGAAAAATATATGCCGGAGGAAAAAGAAAGCATATATTATAAGGAAACCGGAATCAACAGCATAGCAGGTGAAAATACTTCGCAGACAAAAGCATCCAAGGCAGCGAAGCTTGAAACCGGTGACTTTGAAGAGGGGATAGATCTTTGGAATGAGCCGGGGGACATAACAAAGATAAAGGATTATGATTTCATAAAAAGAGAGCTGGAAGCGGACATTGAAATACTGATCCCGGAGGAATTTAAGCCACTCGAAGAAGTATCCGTTTCGGGTAATACCTACTACAATAATCAGAGCGGGTATATCTATATAAACAATGCAAAATATAAGGCGGAAAGCGGAGTTGAAATGCAGATAAATGCCTGCTGGAAGTATGACGCAAGTTATGTAAACAGGCTGAGGCTGTGCTCTTTCCACTACACTCCGACAGAAATACAGGAATTCGATGGTAATGTTTACGACAACCTTAAGGTAATCTCGGATTTCTTCAATGAAGTGTTTACAGAAGAAGAAAACCTTAGGTATTTTGTACAACAGTATCCTTACTACCGGGCCATGATTTATAATGGGGAAGAAAACAATTCGGTAGCAGAATATGATGAAAATTACGTCTATATACACTTTTATTACACGGCTCTTGCCAAATTTATGGCAGACGTGGAAAAAACTGAAGGCCGGAATAATACCGGCCTTGCGGAGTATGTTGATATTGCGTATCTGATGCAGGAATATGATACTGAGACCCATGCTGCCTATAACGACAGCGGGTGCATCCTGAACATCGTTTCACGTAATGAAGATAACGCGGAAGTGCTTAAAGCAAGCTTCAGCTTCAATTCAATAAGCGGTTATTTTGACGGTTTTTATTTGCCTCCATCTTCCGGCTAAAAAAATTTTTTCGGTGCACTTTTGGTGCGCTTTGGGGCATATAATGTACCAAAACGATAGAAAAGAGGCAAAGAAAATGAGAAAAGCAATATGTTATACACTTGTTTCAGCCATGATTTTTACGATGGTGGCATGCGGAACCAAAAGTTCATCGTCGGATGCTTCCGAAAGTTCGGTAGTAGCATCATTGGAGAGTGCCAAGGAGAGCTCGGCATCAGATATCAAGGTAAGCAACCTGGGTACGAAAAGCATTAAAAAGCCCCTCCTCAGCCAGAGCGAGGACGACTTAGACACCAGAGGAGACGAAGAGTTCGGCGGAGTATTCCTTGGAATAAGCATAGAAGAATTCAATGCAGCAGGCTTTGCCTTCGGCGACAGCGTGGATGTGGAATTTTCAAACGGCGCAAAGTTTACAGACCTGCCGTACTATAACGGATATTATGTAAATGCCGGTGAAAACCTCCTGATCGGATATCCCGGCTACGGCGATATCAAGCTTGCCCAGAACTATGGAAAGGACCTCTATGTCGAGGCAGGGCTTAAGGAAGGCGACACCGCAAGCGTGATACTTAATGAAAAGGGCAAGTACCTTGACATCCAGAACGTAATGGACATCAGCTATAAGGATGACAGGGACCAGTATCCTTCGGATGTTGTGTTTGCAAACTTCAGAAATGTAACTGTAGGTAAGCTTAAGCCCGGTGTGGTTTACCGCTCGGCATCTCCCGTAGACAACCAGCATATGCGTGCGAAATATGCGGATGCCTTAGCCAAAGAGGCCGGAATCAAATATGATATCGACATTTCCGATAATGAGACAAAGCTCGAGAAACACATGGCAAAGGATGATTTCGATTCACCTCATTTCCTCTCGCTCTATGAAGACGGAAAGGTGATTCCCCTCGCCATGAACATGAATTATTTCTCGGAAGATTTCCTTAATAAAATCTGCCTTGGCTTCAGGGCGATTGCAGAGAATGAAGGACCTTATCTTATCCACTGCGTTGAGGGCAAGGACAGAACAGGTTTCTTCCTTATGCTTCTGGAAGCCTTTGCAGGCGCAAGCTATCAGGAAATAGTTGATGACTATATGATTACCTACGACAATTATTTCGAAATCACCAAGGAAAAGGATCCCGAAAAGTACAATGTGCTGAAGGAAAGAAACCTTGACAGAATGATAAAGTTTGTCTGCGGTGACGATGACAGCGTGGATATTACAACAGCCGACCTTAAGGCATATGCAGAGAGCTTCCTTAAGAAAACGGGACTTAGTGATGAGAAACTTGTAAAGCTTGCTGAGAGGCTGGTTGAAGCTTGAAAACGATAAATTACATAAAAATATTTTTCATGTATTTTGTGATAAAATCCCTATAAGTATTCTTGGCCAGAGGAATTGTTTCCTGATTGGCTAATACTATTTCATGTTTGCCAACTGTCTGGATATAATTTGTGTTTACCAGATATCCCTTATGTGGTGACACAAAGCCTTTTGGTGACAGAATGTCTTCATATTTTTTCATGATATCAGTAGCTGCTATGGTATCAGTTGTTGTATGAAAAATAAGCTTTGTCCTTCCGGTCATAGACTTGGAAGTAGAAATATACATTAATGTGCTGATATGAATCAATGCAGTATTATCGCGGGACGTAGTTATGGTAAAAATGGCATCAGCGTTTTTAATATCCTTTATCAGCAGATCCATTTCTGCTTTGAAATCGTCATATTTTAGAGGCTTGATCAAAAAACTGTGTGCACTGACATGATAACCGTCCTGAAGATAGCGCGGATAATTACTGAGAATCGTGATTTTAACATCTTTATCGGGAAGCTCGCGGATTTTCTGTGCCGTTTCAAGACCGGAAAGATTTCCCTGCATTTCTATGTCCATAAAAATTATATCGTATGTGTGAGGCTTTGCATAGGATTTAAGCAAGGCCTCTCCGCTTGAATAATAATCCAGGCAAAAATCATCGTCTACGGAGATCAGATACAGGTCTAAGTACCCTTTTATTATTTTAAAAACAGATTGTTCATCATCGCATACCGCAATTTTAAATATCATCTTTGCCTCCGTTTGGGTTATCAATGGATAAGGGAATAATGATACGAACGGTAAAGTAGTTTCCGGCTATTTCAAATGTTGAAATACCTTTAAGTTTTTCGCAGGTCTTATAAATATTGTTAATTCCGTAACCATGGCCGTCATGTGTGTTTTTATAATAATCATCAGGATAGATGGTGTGTTCTCCATCATATTGACAGGGATTTTTTTCAAAAATCAAAAGTTTACCATCCATTCTCGTTATTTTCAGTTCAATGGTTTTAATGAATGCTTCCGGAAGAGCAGCAGTGTGATTTACGGCATTTTCAAGTATGTTGCCAAGCATAATGTTCATGTCATAATCATTGATAGGCAGCTTTCCCTGCCCCAGAGATACTTCCTGAATAAAATCAATCCCGGTCTTCCTGCATATTTTTATGTAAGTATTTATGATAACATCAATTGCAAGGTTGTGTGAGTTAATTAATGCAAGATCTTTTGTATAGCTATCAATATCTTTTTCAAGATATTCCATTATGCTCTTACAATCATTGTTTTCGGCACAGGAAAGTATATATCGGTCATGCTTCAAAGCATCATGCACCATAGAACGCACTTCTTTATAGTGTTCTGCCATCTGCGAATATTTTTCTTGCTGAAGGAGCAAATTGGTTTTAGTTTCCTTCTCTTTTTTTATGAGCTCTTTCATTGATAAATCACTGATAAGATAATAATAATTTGTAATGTTGATCAGAGCGAGTGCAAGTGCAACAATTGAAGTCGGAACATATTCAATTGGTGATTTATCAACATTGGATTCCTTGGAATACCATATACAGAAAATAACCACAATACTTAACAAAGGACTGATCAAAAGTCGGAAAGAGTTTGAACGAAAAGATTTGTCCTCTCTGTTTTTATATATCAGTCCTACAATAAATACGAAGAAAAGCATTACAAATTTGCTTATCAGGAAGGCAAACTGATCACTATCAGGTTTATGGCCGGATATGGCTGAAAACATTGATATGAAAAGTGTAAATGCTACCACCTCGCTTATTATTGCAATAATCTGAAAAGATATTACAGTATAGAGCCTGTGCTTTGTATTACTGTTATATAAAAATGTCAGAAGGTACATTGACAAAATGCTGATGAGAGTCGAAATTAGTGTTAGCGGCAGTCCGGAAATATAATTTCCCAATAATACATTGATATAGAGAGCAGCTTCCATCAGTATGAAACAAAAGAACCAAAGTGGATAATGGATGCTTTTTTTCTTTGCTCCAAGGAGAAGATGATAATATATTATGCATACAAGCACATCAATAACGGAAGCAATTATTGCACAGATTACAGTTTCCATGATGAATTACCTTTCTGCTTAAACAGTTGGATTACCTGCAGTAAAAGAACTGTCAAAACTGTTATGAAAATTATACTACAATAAATGTAATCCTGTCTATAACAAAAAAAGACGGTTCCGCAAAAGATGAGAAAACTGTTGAAAATAAGGTGTTTTCTGGATTTTGATATTTTGTTATGCGAATTATCTATATTATTATAAACAGGTCCGATAATATTAATTAGGATTAAAAAGAACCATGTAAGAATATTTAGGCCATCGCAAAAATGATTCGACATTAACGAACCGATAAGCAAAATTAAAATATACGTGCTGTAGGAAACAAAGAAACAAGAGAGAGCATTTGACATATGTGCGCCACCACAAAAAGTTCTAAGTGAAACAACAACTGCAACGATTGTTAATGAAACAAGCAAGGTATTACTGATAATTGCAGTTACCAGTATTGCAGCTGTTATAGCAGAAAACTCCAAAATTCCATTAATACAGTAGGAAAAAGCATCTATCTGGTTTTTGTCAATTGCCTTTGCTTCATATAAATATATAGCTAATTTGCAACTTATAGAATCCATACAAATCCTCCTGGGAAAATAGTAAATAAAGTTTTAGTACTTACGTATTATAAAACGATTATTAAAAAAAGAGAAATGATGTCGTGAAAGGGCGTTTTTGTGTCTCAAACGGGGAAAAAGCCTGTTTGAGACGTGAAAACTACCATTCGCGACCTAAATGATCAAATAAGAAAAAAGATGATATAATAAAAACATCATTTGAAAGGAGGCGGTCTTGTGGATGATGAAAATCGTCTGGTTAATCTTGTCTTTTTACAGCCCCTTTTGTGCTCATTTTTCCCGTTTGCGTCAGAAAAGCGCCCGTTTGTGCCAACTCTCTTGATTTTTTTTCAAAAAGAGATAAACTGAGGAAAAAATGAAAGGAGGTAAGCAATTATGGGTATCAAAAAGCTTATTGCTAAAGCAGGGATAAAGGCTGCAAAGAAATCAGCCGTAACGACTGCAAAGTATCCTTCGAAGTATGAATATCATCAGCCCAAAGAGCCTGAGAATCTACAGGAAATGCTTCGAAAGAAGAATTAATCTGAAGTATCAAACGAGAAGAGTAATGGTGCAATAAAATTTTTGAAAGGATAGCCATTGGATGAATGGGTAGGAAAATGAAAAAAATTTTAGTGCTTTGTTTTGCATTTTTTTGCGTTTTTTTGAACGGGTGTTCATCCGGAAGCTCAGCGGAGAGCAGTGGAGACGAACTGAAAAGCTTTGATGAAATAAAGACTGAGCTTCAGAACGGCAAATATGAAAAACTCAAATTTGGTAATTGCCGTTTTGAGGATATACCTGATGTCGATGAGATTTTCATGCTTAAGACAAAAGGAAATGTGGTTACTGCCCTTGAGACAAAAGAATATTTTGAAAAAGCCGTAAAGGCAGCCGGATTGGAGGCTTCTTATTCATTTGAGAATCAGGTGCTTGACTGTAAACATTTTGATTCTAGCATCGAGGATGGGAAGCCTTATATGAAGGCTGCCGATACAATGAAAGCCGGTGAAGAAATCGGAACAGGATTCAGTCTTGAACATCCGTCGCTTTGTATGCTTATGGGATCGTCAGGAATACAGCAGTATGGAAATGATAAGGCATCTATATATCTTAAGAGCATAAGCGAAGGAAGAATGAGTCCGTTCCTTTCTTCAGTAGGTGGTATAGAGGAATATGCAAGTGTAGTAAAAGAATATTATGGGGAAGAACTGAACAGTACGGACAATTATGAAACTTTTTCCGGCAATATATCGATTAAAGCTGTAAAAGAGCTTACAGAGAATTATTTTGCTTCCAAAGCCGACCCACTTTCTCCGACTGAGGATGTAAAGGAGATTGTTGACATGGTAACCGTGTTAAAATTCGGTGAGGGAAATGATGCAAAATATGGATTTAAGGTATGTAACAGAAGGAAGTACAGGGAGTTTGATATTTTAAACAGTTATGTCCGAGGCTTTTCTCCGGGTGGAAATTATGTGATAGATGACGATTATAAAGAAGCCTATGTTTTGGATGAAAAAGGAGTGTGTGCTTTTGCCGGATTCAACCTGAGCGAAAAATTTGAACAGGACGGAGAGCCTGTTTCAAGAGATAAACTTTATACACTGAATCAGGCGGTCACGATAATAGCAGATAAATTTGGCGCTGGGGCAAGTTTTTCTTTTCAGGTTGTAAAGCCTGTTTATACGCGTATTGTAGATATGGACAAAGCAGGAGAAGTTGTAAAAAATTATAGGCTATACTGGCTGTTTGAAGGAACAAATCTCGTTGATGCAAGAACAATTGATATTTTTATAGATGCCGTTAATGGTGAAATATTTTATCGCTCGTATTGAATAAGTAAAAAAGCTTTGCAATTTAAAATATATAGGGCAGAATTCATATCAAATATCGTCATAAATAATATAGGAAACAATCTCTGGAGGTGATTTATATTATGCGCTATACAAAACTTGTTTTGAGCATTTGGGGATTATTTTTATCATCCGCGCTTTTCGTTGCATGTAACAATGAAAAAGAAGTTGAAAACCTTACAGGCGTTATCGAATCGTCTGTAGAGACTAATTCTTCATCAGAAGAGAAAGATAATTCTTCATCAGAAGAGAAAGATAATTCTTCAGAGAAAATAAAAACTGACAAGTATTCCACAGTATATAAATATAAAATCGGAATGGAGTATATTCCTGATAAATTCAAAAAGGATAAATATCTGTCAAGGCTGTCGGAAAACAGAAAAGCAATTGAGGAAGTAAAGACGGATTATGCAAAAGAATGCGCTAAACTGAAAAAGACCGGAATTAACGGTATGAATTTTGAAAATTGTGTTTTTAATCCGATGCCTGATGTTTCATACGTAAGTACATATTATAATTATGAAAATCATTTGTCTCCTGAGGAAGCATGGGAGATGATAGAATATTGGGCAAAAAAGATTGGCTTTTATGACCAGGTTGATTTAGACAAAGAGGTTGTAAATGCAAGCAGACAAGCCGTAGAAGAAGAGATAGAAAAAGGAGCAACAGATGCATCGGGACGTCCGCTTGCTAAAAATGACTATAATGAAATGACGGGAAAATGGGATGAGGGATGCGGAAGTGAATTTTTCTTTATAAACGATAAATATGGATATATTCAGATAGGGGGAAGTGGTGTATTAATATTGAGTTTTGGTAAAGTATGGGAGTATTATTCGCAAAAGACCGGGGAAGAATTACATAAGACGCTTGACCCATATCATTTTTCAACTTTTGAGTTAATAGAGCAGGGCAGTTTTGATGAACTTAAAAATAAAAAATATGAGCTGTTTGATGGGGAACTTTCCGTTGAGGAGGCAGCTGAGGCACTGTATGATTATTATGATTTTGTTGATGAAAAGGTGGAATTGGAAATATATAATGTAGAGATTTATAAAGTCATCGACAAATACATTTATCGATTCGGTCTGAGAAGAAAATGTGAAGGTATTCCTATGGCTTTATTAGAACCGTCACAGAACCTGACCGGTGGTGATTATTCCGTATCCGGCGAAAGTACAAATGCAGTTGTCTGTGACAGCTGTGGAATAGATGCATTTATAGGATTCAGACCGACGGAGCTGTTCGAAAATATAGTAGGGGAGCAGGAAAAGATAATTGATATATTGGATGCTTCAAAAATAATTGAAGAAAAAATATCGTCAACTTATAAATGTGACATAAAACAGGTTTCATTTTCGTATCTTACATATGAGTTGGCAGTCAATAAGGCATCCGGAAATATTCTGGTGCCGGCATGGCAATTTGAGGGTGAAAATTTGATTGACGGACATAGTATCATGATTTATATAGATGCACTTACAGGAGAAATCTGTAATTTTGAATATTATTAGAAGTTATGATAAAAGCGTTAAAAACAGAACTTAAGAAAAATCTATATCTCCCATATTTCCTCCTGGGTATCGTGCTTGTCCTTTGCTTCTGCTTCATGGCTGATGCAGTCAGGGGCAACGACGGAAGGAATTATTCGGTGTTTGAGATAGTGCTTCTCAGCAGAAAACTGAAGCTTACTTCGAGCACTAATTATGCATGGATAAGCATGTGGGCAAAGGGCTTTGGCAGCTGGCTCAGGCTCATCGTTCCTGTGATTGTAAGCAGTGCATATGTAATGAATCATACCGAAGAAAGAAAAGTTGAGCATAGATATTTTCTGTATTCAAGAGAGAGCAGGCTTCGTTTTGTGTTGTCCAAAACACTCGGGGCGGCTTTTTCTGCAGGCCTGATACTTGCAGCAGGGTATGTCCTGTTCGGTGTGATACTGCTTTTCTTTTTCCCGCAGAGCGCAAGCTATAGCGAAGACAGCAGATTCTTTCTTGAATATGCCTACGGGAAGGGCAGTGCACTCGTATATATTTTAAAAATATTTCTGGGAAGCTTCATGTATGGAATCTATGCCTCTTTGTTTACCGTATTTCTCTCGATATTTATTTCGGACAGATATGTACTTTTAAGCATCCCGGTGCTTTTTCAGTATGCTGTTCAGATAAGTATCAACAAGCTTTTTCTTGAGCATATGTTCAGCAAGCATGCGGATAAGATTCTGGCCCTTGATATGACAAATATATTGAGGGCTTTTTCGCATAAATACTGGTGGCATGAGTTCGCAGGGGTGTGGATACTTCTGCTTATGGTTGTTCTGGTTTACTATCTTAAAGTAAAAAAGGAGGCCGGGCAATGAGCATACTTCATGTTTCTTATTCACAGCTGAAAAGAACCTTTGTGAGCTCCAGACTTGTGGTATTTTCGGTACTGATCCTTTTTATCAAGCTGCAGATAGTTGATCCGTTGATTGCTGCTTCGGATAAGGTGGTATCTGAAGCACTTGCAAATGGCAATACGATTGACGGTAAGATTTCGGTATTTCAGCCTTTTATATGTCTGGGAAATTCGGGAGCGGTATCCCTGCTTTTGCCATTGTTCCTGATGGTAGTATTGTCGGGTTTTCCTTCGGCTGAGGAATTTGACCTGTTTATCCATGTCAGATTTTCAAGAGTTAAATGGGTATTTTCAGAGATACTTGTGATTATTGGCACTTCTGCCGTTTTAACATTTATTGTCGGGCTTGTGTCGGGACTTCTGCTCGGAAAGCATGCCGGCTTTGAAAGAAAATACAGTGAAACCGTTACTCATTATCTTTATTACTTTAGGGGAGATACAGGGGAGTATGTTCTTGAATTAATACCGGCAAATCTCTACAACCAACAGAAGTTTGACACAGCCCTTCTGCACAGCTTCTTTCTCCTTGTACTTGAATTCACGCTGCTTGGCATGATAATCCTTTTCTTTGCGGTGATAAACAGGAAGTTCATCGGAATTCTTTGTGACTTTGTGCTGATAATAGGCGGTACGGTCATGACTGCGGCTGATTTCAAAGCAAAATGGCTGTTTCCCATGCCGCATACCATCATCTGGCTGCACTATGAGAAGATACTGAAAAAGCCGATATTTCCCCTCTGGGGCTCGTATCTGTATCTGGCAGGAGGGATAGTGGTATTTGCGGTGCTGTCATTTGTGTTTGCGAAGAAATACAGGGTGAATACGGCAACGTAAAGCATGAAAAGATACTTGAAAAAATCAAGAAATGTGTTGTAAAAAGGCATAAAGAAATGGAGCAATGTGACATGGTGATAGAAGTTGATTCGGTAAGCCTGACCATCAAGAAGCAGAAGATTCTTGACAAGGTAAGCCTTAACTGCGAAGAAGGAAAAATCTACGGGCTTGTCGGCAGGAACGGAAGCGGCAAGACCATGCTGATGAAGTGTATCTGTGGGTTTATAAAGCCTGACGAAGGCGAGATCAAAGTACTCGGAAAGAAGATAGGAAAGGACTGCGATTTCGCACCTGACACCGGCATAATCATCGAGACACCAGGCTTTATCGGGCATTATTCGGGTTTTAAAAACCTTAAACTTCTTGCGGGAATCAACCGGAAGATTAACGATGACAAGATAAGGGAAGTTATGGAATTTGTCGGGCTGGATCCGAAGATGAAAAAGAGCGTAAGGAAGTATTCGCTCGGCATGAGGCAGCGCCTCGGACTTGCACAGGCCATAATGGAGGATCCGAAGGTGCTAATCCTTGATGAGCCGATGAACGGACTCGACAAGGAAGGCGTGGAGGATATGCGAAAGTATTTGCTTAAACTTAAGGCGGAGGGCAAAACTATACTGATAGCATCACATTCATCGGAGGACATCGCCGTGCTCTGTGATGAGACTCATGAGATGGAGAAAGGTGTGCTTAGCAATTAAATATTAATTCCGCAGGGCTGAACATTGTAAAGGGGTGTTCGGCCCTGTATTTTTTTGTTGAAACTTAGGGAGTATTGTGGTATCATAGAAATGGTGTGTTAGGACCATTTTTACACAGAAAGAGAGGCATTTTCATGGCAGAGAGCATGAAAGGTCTGCACAGATCGTATCGCTGTGCAGAGGTTAACAGTAAAAATATCGGTGAGACCGTCACAATGATGGGCTGGACCAATAAGAGCAGAAATAAAGGCGGAATCGTTTTTGTGGATCTTCGCGACCGCAGCGGGATTCTGCAGGTGATCTTCGAGGAGAAGGATTGCGGCGCCGAATTCTTTGAAAAGGCAAGCGGAATAAGAAGTGAGGATGTACTTGCCGTTACAGGTGTGATCGAAAAACGTTCCGGCGCTGTAAACGAGAATCTTGCGACAGGTGAGATCGAGCTCCGTGCGAAGAGCCTGAGAATCTTAAGCCAGTCGGACGTTCTTCCTTTCCCTATCGAAGAAAATTCCAAGACCAAGGAGGAGCTGAGGCTCAAGTATCGTTATCTTGACCTCCGCCGTCCCGACATTCAAAACAAGATCATGCTGCGTTCAAAGGTAATGAGGGTTGTCCGTGACTTCCTTTGCGACGAGGGCTTTCTTGAGATTGAGACTCCGGTACTCTGCAAGTCGACTCCCGAGGGTGCAAGGGACTATCTTGTACCGAGCCGCGTGCATCCGGGAACCTTCTATGCGCTTCCCCAGTCACCCCAGCTTTTCAAGCAGCTTCTTATGGTTTCGGGCTATGACAGATATTTCCAGATCGCAAAGTGCTTCCGTGATGAGGATCTTCGTGCTGACCGTCAGCCCGAGTTCACCCAGATAGATATGGAGCTTTCGTTTGTAGACATCGATGATGTACTGGATGTTAACGAAAGACTTCTTAAAAAGGTTTTCAAGGAGTGTATCGACTATGATATCACGCTTCCCCTGCCCCGCATGAGCTGGCAGGAGGCTATGGACCGTTTCGGTTCCGACAAGCCGGATACAAGATTCGGAATGGAGCTTGTCGATATCAGCGATGTGGTCAAAAACTGCGGTTTTGCCGTATTTACCGGTGCGATTGCAGCAGGTGGTTCGGTTCGAGGCATCACTATCAAAGGCCAGGCCGAGATGCCGAGAAAGAAGATCGATGCCTGGACTGATATGGCAAAGGGCAGTGGCGCAAAGGGCCTTGCATATCTTGCACTTCTTCCCGACGGCAGTTTCAAATCCTCTTTTGCTAAGTTTATGACAGAGGACGAGCTGAAGGCTATTGCTGAAAAAATGCAGGCAAAGCCCGGCGATCTGATGTTCTTTGTTTCGGACAGCAACAAAATTGTATGGAATGTGCTCGGACAGTTAAGATGTGAGCTTGCCGAGGCACTTGAACTGATCGATAAAAACAAATTCAACCTGCTCTGGGTTGTTGACTTCCCGCTGCTTGAATGGTCGGATGAGGAAAACCGTTTCAAGGCCATGCATCATCCTTTTACCATGCCGATGGAAGAGGACTGGGGCAACATCGATTCCGATCCCGGTTCGGTCCGCGCAAAAGCCTATGATATCGTTATCAACGGTTATGAAGCCGGCGGCGGTTCCGTCAGAATACATCTTGACGATGTTCAGGAGAAAATGTTTGAAGTTCTGGGCTTTACCAAAGAGCAGGCTATGGAGCGTTTCGGCTTCCTTCTTACCGCATTCAAGTACGGTGTTCCGCCTCATGCAGGTCTTGCCTACGGTCTTGACAGGCTTGTAATGCTGCTTAGCGGAACCGACAACATCCGTGAGGTCATTGCTTTCCCGAAGGTTAAGGATGCAAGCGATCTGATGTGCAACGCACCCGATGTGGTTGATGAGAAGCAGCTTGAGGAACTGTATCTTAAGACAGTACCGGTTGAGACGGAAAAAACCGAAGAATAAGGGTGAAAAATATGCCGGTTATCGAATTTTATAAAGACCATCCCGGGATGCTGGGCCTGACATATCTTTTGACAGTCAATATCATCGGATTTGCCATAATGGGCATCGATAAGAAAAAGGCCGAAAAGGGAAAATGGCGCATACCGGAGAAAACCCTGTTTTTTGTGGCAATCATCGGCGGTTCGATAGGAACGTGCGCCGGGATGAAGGTCTTCAGGCATAAGACAAAGCATACAAAGTTTACCGTCGGTATGCCCGCGATACTTGCATTCCAGCTTATGATGGCGGCGCTCTGTGCTGTACAGATACTGCGGGCAAGATAAAACAGGATAGCGGAAAATCTAACTATTCAGGAGAAAAAACATGAGTATCAGAAAAGAAAGCTTCGGAAAAACTTCCGGGGGAGAAAAGGCCACGCTTTATACCATGACCAATAAAAACGGTCTGAGCGTTTCGATAACCGATTTCGGTGCAGCTATCATTTCGATCAGAACGCCGGATAAAAACGGCAGGTTTGACGATATCTGCTTAAGCTACCCTTCTGTAAAGGGTTATGAGAACAGTGTTGATAATTTCGGCGGACTGATGGGCCGCGTATGCAACCGTGTTGACGGAGCGAAGACCGTCATCGACGGAAAGAAGGTCAGGCTCGAGGACAATGACGGAGGAAAGACTCTTCATTCCGGCAACAGATCCTACAATAAGTACTTTTATGAGGTTGAGGCCTACGGCGAGGAAGGCGAGGACAGCCTGGAGTTTTCAAGGCTTTCACCTGACGGCGAACAGGGCTGGCCCGGAAATCTTGACGTCAGTGTGACCTATACGCTTACCGATGATGATGAACTGCTGATCGAGTATTATGCGGTTTCAGACAAGACAACCGCGATCAACCTTACCAACCATGCTTATTTTAATCTTAACGGGCATGCGTCCGGTAATGTGCTTGACCATAAGGTATGGATAAAGGCAAATGAGTTTACGCCCGCAGGACCCAATAATGTTCCGGACGGAACCATAGCCGGGGTTGAGGGAACTCCCATGGATTTCAGACAGGCAAAGGAAATCGGCAGTTTTATCCGTCCGTACTGCGAAAAGAGAGACGAACTCGGTGAGCATAATTTTGACGAATGTCCTTATGAACCGATAAAGAAGCAGCATGGCTATGATCACAATTATGTGCTTGACATTGACTGCGATAAGGATGAGGTCGAGCTTGTGGCAAGCTGCGTAAGCGAAAAGAGCGGAAGAAAACTCGAGGTGTTCACCGATCTTCCCGGCATGCATTTTTACACCGGCAACTGGGTGAATCCCGCCGAAGAGATGAAGGACGGCGCAAAATATGATTTTTGGCAGGGTGTATGCTTTGAAACCCAGAATTTTCCCAATGCCTGCAATGTACCTTCCTTCCCGAATTCCGTCTACAAGGCCGGCGAACCATTTGATTCGGTGACAATCTATAAATTCAGTGTGATTTAAGAAATGGCAGAGAAGATAAATAAGATTTTTTTGATCCTGTGTCTGTTATCCGCCTTATGCTTTTCATCATGCGGTAAAACGAAAAAGAGTGTATATGCCCCGGAGGGCAGCGACATTAAGGAGGCAACCCTTTCCGATTCCGCTCAGACCTTTTTCCAGTACCGTTATCCCGTTGAAGGCCAGCTCTGCGCCGACATTTTCATACTTGACTACGGACATATCTATGTCAGGCTTTTTGATGAGGATGCACCGGGCGCAGTTGAAAATTTCAGAAAAAAAGCCGAAAAAGGTGCATATACCGGTACTCTGATCTCGAAAGCAGTCAAGGACTATTATGTTCAGGGCGGAAAACCGCTTACGGACGATGTGAAAGAGGAAAGCATCTGGGGCGGCGGCTTTACAAATGAGATTAGCTCGAGGCTCGCACCCACCAGGGGAGCTTTGTGCATGGCAAATCAGGGGAGAAACGGCACCAATGCCCAGCAGTTTTTCATTGTGACGACAAGTGCCGAAACGATAAAAAAGCTTGATGAACCGCTTAATGAACGCTATGGCATCGGACTCAGGCAGTATCTTGAAGAAAACTACGGTACCGAGCTGGACGATAAGAAGCTTGGCAGGTTCCTTGACTACGGAGGGGCTCCGTGGATATATGGCCACAATACTGTTTTCGGTCAGGTCTTCAAAGGCTTCGATGTTCTCGACAAGGTGGAAGAGGACGCTGCCGGCGGTAAAAGTGATATATATATAAAAAAGATAACGGTTTACAAATATGTGTGAGTTTGTTTCTCAAAAGGAGAAGATATGGACGCTTTAAAAATTCTTGTTGTTGATGACGAACTGAGGATAAGAAAGCTTTTAAAGGACTTTCTCGGCAAGGCCGGATATGTGATAGTCGAGGCGGCCGACGGTGAGGAGGCGCTTGAAAAATTTTTTAAGGACAAGGACATCGCGCTGGTGCTGCTTGACGTGATGATGCCGAAGCTTGACGGCTGGGATGTTTTAAAGTCCATCAGACAGTATTCCGACACTCCCGTGGTCATGCTGACCGCAAAGGATGATGAGAAGAATGAGCTTACCGGCTTCGAGCTTAAGGCGGATGATTTCATTTCCAAGACCACAAGCCCCAAGGTCATTGTGGCAAGGATAGATGCCCTGATGAGGAGAACGGTAGCCGCAGATGCCGAGCCTGTTGAGGTATACGGTATTCTGATCGACAAGCGTGCTCACGAGGTAAAGGTTGACGGCGAGCTTATCGAGCTTTCCGTAAAGGAGTTTGAGCTTCTGACCTTCTTTGTGGAAAACAAGGGAGTTGCCCTTTCAAGAGAGAAGATACTCAACAATGTGTGGAATTATGAGTATGTGGGCGATGCCAGAACGATAGATACCCATGTCAAAAAGCTGCGTTCAAAGCTTGGAGCCAAGGGCGAATATATCAAAACCATCTGGGGCTACGGCTATAAGTTCGAGCCGGAAAAGTAAAAAATGAAACTGAAGAATTCATTCAGAATGCAGTTCGCCTTGGTGTTTGTGGCGCTGATGGCGAGCTGTATTCTTATAAGCATACTTGTTTCAAACCTTCTGCTTAAGACCTACTATCGTAACCGACAGATGGGCAATCTGGAAGAAATCTTTGACAGGATAGACGACAGGCTGGGGAAACGTACCTTCATTTCCGAGGGTACCATAAGAGAAGAGCTTGACAGGATGAGTGCAAATTACAACTTCGATATCTGCCTTTTTGACCGCCTCGGCGGTGTGGCGGTCTACAGCTCCGACGGAAACAACAAAAAGCTGGTTGATTCGCTAAGCTCCTATATTTTCACGGGAGAAGACTCAACTGCCAGAAATTCAGAGCTGGTCAAGGAAGAGGACGAGATAAAGATTTTCAGAACAGAAAACGAGTACTATGACACGGTCAACTACGATCTTGTCGGAGTGCTCAGAAACGGTATATACTGCCTTGTCAGGATGAACTATGCCAGCGTCGAGCGTGCGGCAAGGGTCGCAAACAATTTCTACGCATACGTAGGTATTTTCATCATTCTGATCGAAGCTATCGTCATCATTGTATTCCTGAGACGGTTTACCAAGCCGATACTTGTGATGAATGAGGTCGCAAAGAAGATGGCGAATCTTGATTTTGAGGCTAAGGCGGAGGTCAGCTCGGCCAATGAGATCGGTCAGCTCGCCAAAAGCCTGAATATACTCTCGGAAAGCCTTGAGCAGAATATCCTTGAGCTTAAGAAGGCCAATTCCGAGCTTCAGGTGGACCTTGAAAAGAGGGAAAAGCTTGACGAGATGAGGAGGGACTTTCTTGGAAATGTTTCCCATGAGCTTAAAACCCCTATCGCTATAATACAGGGCTATGCCGAAGGCCTCAAGGAGGGCGTGAACGACGATCCCGAAAGCAGGGATTTCTACTGCGACGTCATCATGGACGAAGCTGCAAAAATGAATACGATGGTAAAAAAGATACTGTCGCTTAACAAGCTTGAGTATGGCGAAGACCAGCTTGAGATCAGCCGTTTCGACATCACGAACATGATACAGGGAGTTCTTTCGGCTTCGGAGGTGCTTGCGGACGGCAGGGATATAAAAATAATTTTTGACGATAAAACGCCGCATTTTGTGTTTGCGGACGAATATATGACCGAGGAGGTCATTACAAACTATATAAGCAATGCCTACCACTATGTTGCGGATGAGAACATAATAAGGGTGGAACTAAAGGAACATAACGGTTCACTGCGTTTTTCGGTATATAATTCCGGCAGCCACATAGACGACGATGATCTTGGCAAGGTCTGGGAAAAGTTCTATAAGGTTGACAAGGCAAGAACAAGGGAATACGGAGGCAGCGGGATCGGACTGTCGATTGTAAAAGCCATTATGGAGCTTCACCACAGGGAATGCGGCGTCAGAAACATAGATAACGGTGTCGAGTTCTGGGCGGATTTTGACTGTATGGCAAATATAAGTACAGCAGGTAAGGAAGAAAGAAATGATAGCGATAATTGATTATGATGCAGGAAACATTGCGAGCGTTCTGAAGGCTTTCGAGAAGATCGGGGCCGAGGTGGTGCTTACGAGAGACCCGTTGGTGATACTTGAGGCAGAGAAAATAGTGCTGCCGGGTGTCGGAGCTTTCGGTGATGCAATGGAAAAGCTTAAGGGTTACGGGCTTGTCGGACCGATCAGGGAGGCTGTTGCGAAGAATATTCCGTTTCTTGGAATATGCCTCGGGCTGCAGCTGATCTTTGAAAGCTCGGAGGAAAGCCCGGGAGTTGAGGGAATCGGCCTTCTTAAAGGAAAAATTCTCAGAATACCCGATACCGAAGGGCTTAAGATACCTCATATCGGCTGGAATGACCTCAGTGTGAGGAAAGGTTCAAGGCTGTTTGAGGGCGTTGGTGAACATCCTTATGTTTATTTTGTACACTCCTATTATCTTAAGGCGGAAAATGCCGGAGACGTTGCGGCAACGACGGAGTACGGAACTCTTATACATGCGGCCGTTGAATCGGGCAATATATTTGCGACTCAGTTCCATCCTGAAAAAAGCGGAGACGTGGGACTTAGGATACTTGAAAATTTTGCCGCATTGAAGGCTTTGTAAGCCTGTATATTATGATCAGCGAGGAAATCATATGTTTACCAAAAGAATCATTCCCTGCCTTGATGTAAAGGACGGCAGGGTTGTAAAAGGAATAAATTTTGTGGATTTAAGAGATGCCGGAGATCCGGTCGAGGTCGGCGCGGCATACGGCGAAGCAGGTGCTGACGAGCTTGTTTTCCTTGACATAACCGCATCCTCCGATGCAAGAACGATAAAGAAGGAGATGGTAAGGCGTGTTGCCGAGACTGTTTTCATTCCGTTTACCGTCGGCGGAGGGATCAGAAGCGTGGATGACTTCAGGATGATACTCAGAGAGGGCGCAGACAAGGTTGCCGTAAATTCGGCTGCCATAATGAATCCGACGCTTATCTCGGAGGCTGCGGATAAGTTCGGAAGCCAGTGTGTGGTATGCGCCATAGATGCAAAAAGAAGGGAAGACGGCAGCGGCTGGAATATATATAAAAACGGCGGACGCATCGACATGGGCATCGATGCGGTTGAGTGGGCAATAAAGGCTGTAGAGCTTGGAGCAGGAGAACTTTTGCTTACCAGCATGGACTGCGACGGAACGAAGAACGGCTATGATATCGAGCTTACAAGGATAATATCCGAAAATGTAAAGGTGCCGGTGATAGCTTCGGGCGGGGCCGGAACCAAAGAGCACTTCTATGAGGCTCTGACAGAAGGAAAAGCGGATGCGGCACTTGCGGCAAGCCTTTTCCATTATAAAGAACTCGAAATAAAGGAAGTAAAAGAATATTTGAGAAGCCGCGGCGTGAGCGTGAGGCTGTAGGCAAAAGGCAGGTACGATATGGGGGCAATCGCTAACGACTGGCTGCCTGCGATAGGAGCCGAGTTTAAAAAGCCTTATTATAAGGAACTTTACAATTTTGTGAAGGAAGAATATAACACTAAGCTGATATTTCCGAAGTCGGAGGATATTTTCAATGCGTTCCATCTCACGCCTCTTCATGAGGTGAAGGTCGTGATTTTGGGACAGGACCCGTACCACAATGTGGGTCAGGCACACGGACTGTCGTTTTCGGTGCAGCCGGGGATAGAGATACCTCCGTCGCTTGAAAACATATACAAAGAGATGCATGATGATATCGGTACTTATATCCCCGACAACGGCTGTCTTACAAAATGGGCCAGGCAGGGCGTGTTGCTTCTCAATACCGTACTGACGGTAAGGGCTCACCAGGCCAATTCGCATCAGGGGCACGGCTGGGAGGAGTTTACGGATGCGGTTATCGCTGCCGTCAACAAAGAGGACAGACCGATAGTTTTTATGCTATGGGGATCGCCCGCAAGAAAGAAAAAGGCGATGCTTGATAATCCAAAGCATCTTATTCTTGAGGCACCGCATCCAAGCCCGCTTTCAGCATACAGGGGTTTTTTCGGAAGCAGGCCGTTCAGCAAAGCAAATGAATTTTTAAGGAAAAACAAAATCAAGGAGATAGACTGGCAGATAGAAAACATTAAATAGGAAAAAAAGGAAGAGGAAGGTAAATATAATATGGCCGACAATATGTTTCAGGACATTACCGTTGAGGAGCTTAATCCCTCGATATGGTATTGCAGCAGGGTTCACGATTCAAGAAACGAGCAGGTTCACCATCACAGCAATAATATAGAGCTTGCGTATATTTTATCCGGCAACGGTAAATATATGGTAAATCAGCAGGAATATAGTGTGACGCAGGGCGACCTTATCATATGCAACCCCGGTGATGATCACCAGAGCATAGTTACGGACCGCAACAATCCGACTATAGAATTCATTTGCGGATTCAGCGATGTTTATTTTACCGGCATGGGCAGAAACCGCATCGAGCTTGCCGACGGTTCATCGAGACTAAGGTTTACACCGGAGCACAGAAGGGAAATATCGCGCTGCTGTTATGATATAATCGAAGAAAATGACAGAGCAGAGCCCGGACGTTACTATATCATTAAGGGCCTTGTAATCAGGATGCTGGTAGTTATCTTCCGCGCAATACAGGGCGATGTGAAGAACATGGCACAGGGAACAAGCTTCTCGTCATATGCAAGAACCTATGTTACAAACAAGATCATAGATTATCTCAACAAGAACTATGAGCATAAGATATCACTCGACCAGATCGCTACGAACATGTACTTAAGTCCGGTCTACATCTCCAAGATATTTAAAGAGAAAACAGGAGATTCGCCGATAAATTACCTGATCAGGATAAGGCTGGAAAAGGCGAAGGAACTGCTTTCTTCCGACAGGAACACCAGCATCAGGGAAATTGCGCTGAAGGTCGGATATGAGGATGTGTACCACTTTTCAAAGCTGTTTAAAAAGCATTTCGGAATATCGCCTCTGACATACAGAAAACAGTAAATGACCGTTATTAGCACTCAATCAAAATGAGTGCTAATTTTTTGTTGACAAGTGAAGAAATTAGTGATATACTACGTAACAGTTAAAAAAATACCGGTAAAAAACCGGAAATTGAAGTGGTTTATTGCCGCACATAAAGTTGTGCGCAGCCGACTTCGGAAAGAGAGGAAAAAATGAAGTTAGTACCTTTAGGCGACAAAGTCGTATTAAAAGAGAAAGAGGCTGAAAAGACTACCCAGTCGGGCATCATTCTTTCAACAAGCGCTCAGGAAAAACCCCAGGAGGCTGTTGTGGTTGCAGTCGGCCCCGGTGGCAACATAGACGGCAAAGAGGTCGTTATGCAGGTTAAAGAGGGTGACAATGTAATCTACTCAAAATATGCAGGAACCAAGGTAAAGCTTGGTGATGAGGAGTTTACGGTTGTGGCTCAGAAGGATATAATTGCTCTGGTGACTGAGTAATTCTTAAAAGAGAGAAACAGGAGGCGTTTAAAATGGCTAAAGAAATCAAATACGGTGCCGATGCAAGAGCATCACTTAAAGCAGGCGTTGATACGCTTGCGAATACAGTAAGAGTAACACTCGGACCCAAGGGAAGAAACGTAGTGCTCGACAAGACCTACGGCACTCCGCTGATCACGAACGACGGTGTGACCATTGCGAAGGAGATCGAGCTGGAGGATGCTTTTGAGAATATGGGCGCCCAGCTGGTAAAGGAAGTCGCTACCAAGACCAACGATGCAGCCGGCGACGGTACGACGACCGCAACGGTCCTTGCACAGGCGATGGTAAACGAAGGAATGAAGAACCTGGCA
>DFFN01000098.1 GCA_002369525.1 Lachnoclostridium sp. UBA3775
TTTCTTCTTGCCGATGAGATCAACAGAACTTCACCCAAAACTCAGTCTGCACTTCTTGAGGTAATGGAAGAGGGCAAGGCCACGGTTGACGGTGTAGAGCATTTTCTTCCTGTTCCTTTCACCGTTCTTGCAACTCAGAACCCCTTCGGTTCGGCAGGAACGCAAAAGCTTCCCGAATCACAGCTTGACCGTTTTATGATATGCCTTACCATAGGCTATCCGAGCCATCAGGCTGCCGAAGAAATACTTCTCGGAAACATTTCCTCAAAGACTGAAGTTGATTCGATTTTTACCATTGAAGAATTTATAAATGCACAGAAAAAAGTTTCGGAAATAAAGGCAGACCAGTCAATAATTGAATTCATTGTAAATATTTGCGAACAGACCAGAAAGCATAACCTGATTTCCCTGGGCTTAAGTCCCAGAGCAAGCGTTGCCTTGTTTAAAATGGCAAAGGCTACAGCTTTTGTAAATGACAGGGATTATGTTATTCCAGATGATGTGCTTGAATGTATTGACTGCGTATGCTGTCACAGACTTGTTGTATCCCCCAAAGCCAGAGCTGAAAAGAAGGATGCATCTGCTTTGTTAAAGGAGATCACAGGCACCTTACAATTACCCAAAATGTAACAGGAGAAGAGAGTGAAAGGAAAAAAATTCCGAATTAAAATACACAAGCTTGTGATATATATACTTTTGCTTGCCTTGCTCATATTTCTTTTCTGGTTTAACCACAGAAGGGTATTGCTTATTTTCATAGCCGCTCAGCTTATGACCCTGATTCCCACGATTTTTCTTATCAGGGGAAGCATTAACACTCCGGAGTTTTCGATAAGAATGCTGAAAGACGAGCAGCCGATAGGAGAGCGAAACGGCTGTGTTACACGGCTCTCATCAAACAGCATATATCCGTTCTCACGCATTGAAATGAAATATGTTGTTTATCATTCCTTTGAAGAAAATAATAAACACAGCTTTAGGGATTATTTTTCGTTTCTTAAAGGCGTGAAAGAATATACCTATAATTTTTCTTTTGATTACTGCGGAATCTATCACATAATTGCCGAGGAGATCAGAGTATATGACATGCTTGGCATTGTATATATTTTGCTGCCTCCTGTTGAGGCTCATGCCGCGGTAATGCCTAATCAGCATGAAGTCAGAGTAAGCGACGAAAAGCTCGCCCTGAAACCGCTTGAAGAGGATTTCACGGATCCGACCAAAGGATTTGACGTGTCCGAAATAAAAGAGCTTCGTGAATACCGTGACGGCGACAAGCTCTCTCAGGTACACTGGAAGCTTTCGACAAAATCAGAGGATCTGATCGTAAAGGAGTATGAACGCCAGGCCGGCACATGCATAGTGATTTCATGCACGGGAGATTTTAAAACCCTGACAGAAATCAATGAGTATTTTGAGCTTCTTAACTCTTTCGGAAGAGCGCTTATAAAGGAACAGTACTATTTTGAGCTGGTTTATCTCGATAAGGAAGAGCAATCACTTGTAAGAATCAGCATAAACAACACCTACGATTTTGATTTGACGATACATAATATGTATTATAAGCTCCTCCCGGTGAGCGCAGAAGAGCTTGTTGAATATTATAGTGAAAATTTTGGCCGTTCGAAGCTTTTTCTTCTTTCGAAGCATGAACCGGGGGAAGGGAACTACAGAGTGGTCGAAAGCTTCAGGAATTTTGCACTATATTCGGAGATCTGATAAATGTTTAAAAAGAAAGATCCAAAACCTGTAAGACAATTTATCGAATCGGGTATCCACATGGAAGAACTCGAAACCCAGAGAAGATCGCTTAAAAATAATTTTTTTAAGTGTCTTTGGAATGCCTTTCTGATTTTTTCTTTTCTCATAGGTCATCTGGGCTTTTTTGTCTCGGCTTTTGATCTTCCTTGCAATATACCAATGCTTGCTCTTTGCTGTGCCGCAATATCGTTATATATGTCATTTCTATATCTGACATCTCTGACCTACAACATAGGCTATATCGCTTTGCCCTTTATTGTCGCTTTTATTTCGATTTCCATGTACAGGATTGTAAACAGCGGCTTTTCGGCAATCAGGACGCTGATGATAAAATATGTCGATAAGATCATGAGCCTTCCTACGACGCGTGAATTTAACGAATATTATTCAAACAGAAGAGTATCGATAACTGTCTGTCTTTCGGTTATCTCCGTTTTGCTCGCAATTTTCATCAATATGTGGGTTTCGAGAAGAAGGAGCGCTCTTCATCCTATAATTTTTACGATCATATTATGTGAATTTTCAATATATCTCAGCGACGATTTTTCCTATCTTTATCTGGGAATCATTATTCTGTCGATCATCCTGTATATTCTTACTAAGCTTAATGACAGCGGTGAATTCATTTACAAAAAGCGTTTCAGGGCTTATTCCGTAAAAAGGAAGGAAATCACTCTAAACAAATCCGTGGTCAGCAGAAGATCAAATCTTGCAGTGGCTTCCGTACTTGTTATCGGCTCTATTCTTGCGGTCATAATTTTGACCTCGGGGATGTCAAAGCTTTATTTTTCAAAAAATACGAAGCTTAAACAGAAAACGGATCAGGTTGTTGCAAATGTTGCAGCCTACGGTCTGCAGTATTATACCGGAAATTCGGCCGGAAACGGCGGAATGGACAACGGCAAGGTTGGCGGTGTTGCAAATGTAATCCAGGACGGACTTACCGATATTTCCGTGGATTTCGTACCTTACACCCAGGATGAGGTGTTTCTTCCGATGTTTATAGGCTCGGATTACAGTACATATCTTAACAGGTGGGAACAGGACAAAAGAATAAATGATTTTGAATATGATACCAATAAATATATACTTGAATATGCTTATGAGCATAATGAGGATAAATTGTTCAATAAAGCTGCAAAAACTTCAATGAGAATTAAAAATGAAGATCTTGATACGGTGAGCTTCGGTATATATTACAGTTCGGACAAAGACAGGCAGTGGAAGAGTATGAACAGGCAGGAGGCCGTTATTTTCAGAAATTATACTCCTAATCTTTTCAATCAAAAAGAGCTTCAGAAAATCATTTCTTACAGAAATGTGGGTAAAAACGAGGCCTATTCCAATGCTTATATTTATGATAGATATTCGGCATCAAACAAGGCCGGTCTTTATGCCGTTCAGAGAATCTGCAGAAATCAGAACTGGAATTATACCACACCGTATCATGCAGGCTCTGTTTCCAACATGACCGAAGATGAAATAATGGAAACCTTCGGAAATGTTGAGAAGCTTGCAAAAGAAGAATTCAGACTGATAGAAAAGGTTCAGGACTATCTCAGGGAAAACTATATTTACACACTTGCACCGGGAAATACTCCCAGAGGATACGATCCGATAGAATACTTCCTTAATGACAACAAAAAAGGATATTGCGTATATTTTGCATCTTCAGCTGCACTCATGTTAAAACATCTCGGCATTCCGGCAAGATATGTTGAGGGTTATGCTTTTGATATAACAGCCCTTGACGATGCCGGAAATGTACGAACAATATACGGTGAAGACGAAACAGACAGAAATATTGTTGACGACGGTTCGGTCATTTCATCCGGCAATGAGCTTGATAAGCTCCAGGAGCAGATGAAAAAGGACGGTCTTGTTGATAATGTTGTGGAAAGCGATAAGCTGAATGATGAAATCATCATTTATGACGGCTATAACGGGCTCGGACTGGGAAAAGACAATATTGTTGAAATAGAACTCACGGACCGTAATGCACATGCCTGGGTTGAGGTTTATATCTATGGATTCGGCTGGATGCCTTTTGAGTTTACTCAGGCTAACGAGGTTGAAGCAGGCACCGGAAACGACATAATTTCAAGACTTCTGGCATCAAACGGTTTCTTTTCCGATGATACATTAAACAACGATACAGGCAATGATTTTATCGATAATACAAAAGCAGCCCAGGCTGCAATAGAAAAAGGCTTTAAGAATACCTTTGTTCTGGTGATTTATCTTGCAATTGCTTTGTTTATATTAAGAAAGGCATATATTGCATCAAGGCTGTATTTTGTAAAGAAGGAGTCGCGAGTCGTAAATCAGTACAGATATTTAAGCAATATGATGCGAAGCATCATGTTAAAAGATTCGCGTAAGGACAAGGAAAAGAATGAAAACATCAATACAATGATCATAAGTCACAAGGAATTCGACAGAATTGCCATCAATTATTTTCATTCTGACAGCGAACTTGTTGCGGATTATCTGAGCGAACTTGTTGAATATAATTATGACGGATCGTCTGATAAAAAAACCGAAAAAGCTAAAGAAATCACAAGGAAATTCCGTGCAGTCAAAAAAAATATAAAGCTTTATCTGCCCTGGTACAAACGTTTTATAACCATCTGATAACCGCAATGTATACGGAAAAGAGCAGTAACAGAGCGAAATATATCTATCGGAAAAATATCTGTTTTTCCGATAGAAAGACTTGATTTTTACTAAATATGGTGCTATAATACATTATTATCAATCTTGAAAGGTTTTGTCATGGGCAAGGATTCAGATTATTATCGCGAGAAAAAATATCTTCAGAAAGAAAAACTTTCCGAGCTTTTATATGAGCTTCCGGATTTTGCAACTAAGTTTATAAACGATAAAAGGCTTCGTACACAGACAAGTACGCTGATACAATATTGTTATGATCTGATAACATTCTACAATTATCTGCTTGAAAAAAATCCGTACTTCAAAAAGCATCGTTCATCGATCAAGGAATTCACTTACGATGATATGAAAAGCCTTTCATATGATGATGTTAACGAATATATGCTTTATCTTGAATTTAACGTTCCTACCAAGAACAATCCCAATGCCAAAAAACATGAAAACGGCAAACGTGCGATTGCCAGAAAAATGTCACCCTTACGCGGTATGTTTCAGTTTCATTTCGAACACGGCAACATAGATTCAAATCCTATGACCTTGGTTAAATTACCGTCATTAAAAAAGGATAAAAACATCATCAGGCTCGATGCAGAGGAAACTTCGGATATTTTAAATTGTGTAGACAATATATCGGGTTCAACCAGTGCAAAAATGGCTAAATACAGAGAACGGACCAAATTAAGAGATCTTGCAATCATGACTTTATTATTAGGTACCGGCATGCGTGTTTCCGAATGTGCGGGCCTTGATCTAAATGATGTGAATTTTACCGATAATTCGCTTGTGATCGTCAGAAAAGGCGGCGGTCAGGATGTAATTTACTTTGGCGACGAAGTAGGCGAAGCGCTTGAAAACTATATAGATAACGAGCGCCCGGCACTAAATGCAAAAGCCCGTGAAGGTGACGAAGATGCACTTTTCTACAGCCTGCAGGGCAAAAGGATTTCGGTAGATGCGCTTGAAAATCTTGTTAAAAAATTCGGGAAAATTGCTGTTCCGAACAAAAAAATCACGCCACATAAGCTGCGTTCTACCTATGGTACGGCTCTGTACCGCGAAACAGGCGACATACGCCTTGTAGCAGATGTTCTGGGACATGAAAATGTCAACACAACCGTTCAATATTATGCTGCAATCGAGGATGAACATAAACGTATGGCGGCAGGTGCTGTTAAAATGCGGGATAAGAAAAAAAAATTTGACTGATTAAACCTTTTTTTCTTGTTAATTAATCCAAGTTTAAAACGGATCCTGTATAATAAAAGCCTTTGCATTCTTCAAGCTTGACCTTAACGATGCATCCGAGAAGCCGGTTTTCACCTTTAAAATGCACCAGCATATTATTGTCCATTCTTCCTGTTAAAGTATCCTTAGATTCATTGATTTCTTCGACCAAAACATCGACTGTGCTTCCTACGGCTTTATCTGCAAGCTTTTCGCTTGTTTCGTGAATAAGCGCCAGCAATCTGTCAAAACGCTCGGAAACAACGTTTTCAGGCACCTGATCGGGATATGACGCTGCCGGTGTGCCCGTACGCTTTGAATACTGGAAGGTATAGGCGGATGAAAAAACTGCCTGTCTGACAACATCTAAGGTGTCCTCAAAATCCTCCTCGGTTTCACCCGGGAAACCAACGATAATGTCTGTCGTAAGGGCCGCACCGGGTATTTTGTCTTTGATCTTTTTAACCAGGTCAAGATAATCTTCCTTGGTATAATGTCTGTTCATTTTTTGAAGAATACGGCTGGAACCGCTCTGCATCGGCAGATGCACATGCTTGCATACCTTGGGATTGTTTGCTATCTCTTCTATCAGTTTGTCTGACAGATCCTTTGGATGTGGCGTCATGAAACGGATTCGCATAAGCCCCGGAACCTCTGAAACCATTTTTAAAAGCTCGGGAAAATCCTTTTTACATTCTTCGGGAATATCAGATGATTTTCTGAAATCATTTCCATATGAATTGACGTTCTGACCGAGAAGCATGACTTCCTTTACACCGTTATTGACAAGTCTTTTGACTTCCGCAACAATCTCATCCGGTCTTCTGCTTTTTTCACGTCCGCGTACATAAGGAACAATACAGTAGGTGCAGAAATTGTTGCAGCCGTAGCTGATATTTACGCCGGCTTTAAAGCTGAATTTCTGTTCGCTCGGAAGATTTTCAACAATTTTATCGGATGCTGCAAGTACCCTGACCAACGGCTTCCTGTCTTTTCTGTTCAGGCATTCGTACAGAAGCTCGGCAAACATATACAGATTATGGGTGCCGAAAACAAGATCTACAAAGCCGTAGCTTGTCCTGATCTTTTCTACGACATGTTCCTCCTGCATCATACATCCGCATAAAGCTATGAGCATGTTGGGATTCTTCTTCTTAAGATTGCCCAAAAAACCTACTCTTCCGTAAACCTTTAAATTGGCGTTTTCACGTACCGTACAGGTATTGTAGATCACAAAATCTGCGCTTTTCTCTCCTGTTGCCTCAATGAATCCGATCGCGGACATAATTCCTGAAAGCTTTTCCGAATCTTTTGCATTCATCTGGCAGCCGAAGGTTTCAACATGATATGCGGGAGTATGGCCGATGCGCTCAGACAGTTCCTTTATTCCTGAACGCAGTTTTTTCATGAAATAATATTGTCTTTCCGGCTCTCTTTCGGGGGCAGGGAGCGTTATGTCGATTTTACTGAAAAGTTCCTCTAGATAATCCTGATTCATTAATGGTTTTCCTTTTTGTTAAACATTTTTAATATGTATTGACCTCAGTTATTATTCGGTCCGACGGCATATCATATTTATCGACAGGAAGACTGTCAGCCTTCTCAAGCTCATATGCAAGCATAAGCTTGAAAATATCGTATCCTTTATATTTTTCAAGAAACCTGTCGTAATATCCTCCTCCGTAACCGAGGCGGTTCCTTTTTTCGTCAAAGGCTATACCCGGTAAAATAAGAAGATATTTTTTATCCTTTACGATTTCGGCTTTTTCGGCACTGTCGCCGGGTTCCAAGATACCGTATCTGCCCTCAGAAAGCTCTTTAAGTGAGTTGATATAGAAAAATTCCATATCATGTCCTTCAAGAGTTTTCGGAACAGCAACTTTCTTTTTGTTTGCAAGTGCATGATTTATAAGAAAATGAGTGTTCACTTCCGAACTGAAGCTGGCATAGCTCAGTATAACATCGGAATTTATATATTCCGCAGAGGAAATTACTTTTTTCGTTATTATTGTCGAATATACCATGATACGTTCGATTGTTAGATTGGAACGTATCTTTTTCATATGCTCGCGAAGAGCGGTTTTGTTTTCAAATTCATTAGCTTGGACGGGCATCTGACACCTCCCTTTTCCGGTCAATAGGCCGGATAATATTCTTTTATTATTCTTTCCGCTGTTTTAATTCCGTCAAGCGCAGCAGACATTATTCCGCCCGCGTAGCCTGCTCCTTCACCGCAGGGGATCAGTCCTTTTACCGACGAAAACATGTTTTCATCCCTGTTGATCCTTACAGGGCTTGAGGTTCTGCTTTCAATGCCCGCAAGTATTGTGCTTCCGTCACCAAATCCTTTGATTTTCCTGTCAAATATTTTAAAACCTTCGACAAGGCTTTCGCAGACAAATTCCGGAAGGCAGCTGTTAAGATCTGCGGGAGTTACTCCGCCTTTTATCATCAGTCCTGCATTTTTTACTGAGTTTTCGGCCTCTGTTTCGTTACATTCTCTTTTTTCGGAAAAAGCTTTGAGATTTTGTACAGGTATTTTCCCCCGACCAATTTCATATGCTTTTCTCTCGTACTTTCTCTGAAATTCAACACCTGAAAGCGGAGTTTTTCCAAAGCCTTCTTTTTCAAAATCCTCGGGTGTTACATTTACGATAATGGCGGCATTGGCATAGGCACCGTCACGGGCCGAACAGCTCATGCCGTTAACCACGAGCATGCCCTCTTCGCTTGAGGAATTAACGACATAACCGCCAGGACACATGCAGAAGGAATAAACGCTCCTGCCGTTTTCAAGGCCTGCGGTAAGCTTATATGAAGCTGCGGGAAGCTTCCGGTAAAAATCTCCGTACTGGTTTTTGCTGATCAGTTCCTGCGGATGTATCGCGCGTACACCTATTGCAAAGGCTTTTGCGCTCATATGCATTTTTTTGTCATTTAACAGTTTAAAGACATCTCTTGCACTGTGACCTGTCGCAAGGATGGCAAGCTCGGTATTTACAGACTCCTTTGAACCGTCTGAGGCAGAATAAGAAATATCGCACAGCCTGTCATTATCTGTTTTAAAATCATTAAATCTGCTGTTAAACCTGATGTCCGCACCGAGACTGATCAGTTTTTCACGCATGTTTTTGACGATTACCGAGAGTTTGTCGGTTCCTATATGCGGTTTTGAATCATATAAAATATCCTCATCTGCGCCAAAATCCACAAAGGTTTTCAGCACAAAACGTCCCTTTCCGTCACGGTCTTTGATGAGAGTGTTGAGCTTCCCGTCTGAAAAAGTACCTGCGCCGCCCTCACCGAAAAGAACATTTGAATCGGGATTTAAAGGCTTGCCGGAAAGAAAGTCATCAATATCCTTCTGCCTCTCTTCTGCTCTTTTCCCTCTTTCAAGAACTATGGGCTTAAAGCCGGCAAGGGAAAGAATATATGCTGCAAAAAGTCCTGCGGGTCCGAAACCGATGATCACGGGAGGATCGTTAAGAGCTTTGCAGCCTCTTTCCGGCAATTTATATCTGAAAACATCTGCAGGACCTGCCTCGTTCGGTTTAAATTTTTTTAAAGGCTTTCTTTTACAATAGACGTCAACAGCGTAAATATAAAAAACATCCTCGCGGTTTCTTGCATCGACCGAGCGCTTGAAAACCTCGGTTTTTTCGATATCGTTTTCTTTAAGGCCAAGAAAAGCAAGCGCAGCTTTTTTTATATCGTCGCTCTTATGGTCCAGAGGAAGTTTCAGTTGATGTATTCTGTAGATCATATTACCTCATATTCTGCCTGCACTGATTCCGGCCATATGTCCGGAGGAAAAGGCCCATTGCAGATTATACCCTCCGCAGCTGCCATCCACGTCAAGGATTTCTCCGGCAAAGAACAGTCCGGGATGCTTCAGTGATTCAAGCCTGTCACTGACTTCGTTTAAAGGTATCCCTCCGCAGCAGACCTGGGCTTTTTCAAAACCTTCCGTCCCCTTTGTAACAAGCGTGAAATTCTTCAGAACCGCAGAAAGATTTGCAATATTTTTGTGCTTGTTTGAATATGCCGGCTTGTCGGGATTGATTCCGGCAAGCGTAAGACAATAATCTAACAGTTTATTGTTGAGATAGCCGATCAGAAGTTCATAGGCAGTCTTTTGACCGGCTTTTGCATTATAAAACAGATTCTGGATTTTCTCGGTAAGCATATGCTCTTCATATTCCGGGAAGAAATCAAGACTTAAGCTTACCTTTTTCTTTTCTTCGAAAGCAAGCGATGCATAGCGGCTCAGTATCATCACGGGAATCCCGCTGATATTTGTTTTGTTGAAAATTATTTCGCCCGCTTCCGAGAATACGGCAGAACCGTCAATGTTAAGATATGCCCTGCACTTTACCCTGACGCCCGAAAGCTTCTCAAGCTTTTTATCGTCGGTTTTTAAAGCTACAAGTGCGGGAAGCTGTTTGACAAAATGATGCCCAAGCGCTTTGATTTTTAAATTAAGGTTGCCGTCGCTCCCGTGTATCGGGGAGGCTTTCCCTCCCGTTGCAATCAACAGCTTGTCGGAAAGATAACGGCCGACCGGTGTATAAACATCATATTTCCCGTCTTTTATTTTGATATCTGTCACCTTTTCGTTGCAGATAAGGTTTATTTTCAGCTTTTTTGCCTCGCTTATCAGAGCCTCGGCAACTGCAAGAGCCTGTTCGGATGCGGGATATACATAGTCATTGATTATCCGGGCCGGAACACCCAGTGAATCAAAATATTCGATCAAAGCCTTATTATCAAAGCTTTTAATTATCTTAAGAGCTTTTTTCGCATCGCCCGAGCGAATCACATCGCCCTTCCAGCTCATGTTTGTGAAATTACAGCGGCCGTTCCCGGTGGCATAGATTTTCCTGCAAAGCTTTTCGTTCTGCTCTATAACGCTAACATTCATACCGTTTTCGGCAGCTGTGATCGCAGCCATCATGCCGGCGGGTCCCGATCCTATCACAGTTAAAGTTTTTTTATCATCAGGCATAAGCTTACCTCATTAAAATCAGCAGAAAAGTCCGATTTTTGAAAACATATTAACCAAAGTCCTTCCCTTCGGCATGCCGAGCATTTCCTCTTTGGTGACACCGCCAAGCTTAATAAGGAAAAAGAAATATGAAACAACGGCAACGGCAAGAGCAAATAACGTACTGATCGCATAATGTGCAAAAAGATCAAGAACCTTATATACGCCGAAGGCAATCGCACCCATGATAAGTGAAGATACCATAGGAATAACAAAGGTTTTAAACACTTCCTGTTTATAATCAATGAGCTTTCCTATCGATCTCCAGTTAAGAACACAGACAACCAGCGGGAAAATAACATTGCATATTACAAGTGCATAAGCTCCGAGATTACAGAACTTAAGCAGAATTATCAAAAGAGGGATATGTATCAGAAGCGAAATTGCCGAATGTATAACCGGAAGCCTCATTTTGTTAATGCCCTGAAGCACTCCGTTGGTAACGGTTGACAAAGCAAAAAATATTATACATATGCCGCCGATGGTAAGCATGACAGTCGAATCGTGTCTGTTGTCTTTAAAAAGAAGCAAAAGTATGGGGTGCGCCAGAACACTCATTCCGACAGCCGAGGGAAAAGCTATTATCATGTTGAATTTAACGACACTGGCAATCTTCGTTTTAAGAGCATCATAGCGGCCGACAACAAATTCGGCAATGAGGCTGGGCACTATTGCAGTTCCCATCGCGCTTGCAACAGCTACGGGTACATTGGTAAGAAGCCTGTATTTGTTTGAATATATGCCCCACATTGTACTTCTTGTCACTTCATCAACCGTTTTGCCTTCGATGGCATTGTATATCACACTGTCAAGAGTACCGCTGATCTGATAGATGGTCTGTGAAACGATAACGGGAATTGCCGTAAGCATCAGAACCTTAAATATGAATTTATTGCTTTCCACCGCCTCGCTGCGGTCCTTAAGGCGTCTTTTCTTTATTATCGGTGCAGCATAGGCATACATTAAGATCAGTGAAATGAAGGCTGCAAGGGCACCGCAGAAGGTTCCGAGCGTACCGCCGCCTGCGCCCCATGAGAGCTGGCTTTTGCCGGTATTTGCTTTCATCAGAAGATATGCGGCAAGTATGCTTACGACCGCATTGACTATCTGCTCAAACACCTGGGAAATTGCAGTGGGGACCATATTGCCATAGCCCTGGAAATATCCTCGGATGACACCCATGACAGAAAAAACAAATATCGTAGGTGCAAGAATCCTGAGGGGAATGATAACGCCGGGACATTTTATTATCTTAGCATATACTTCCGCAAAAGCTACAAGAAGAATGCTCATTACCGCTCCGATAACTGCGGAAAAAGTGATCGTAAAGGTGAAGACCTTGTGCGAATTCTTATATTCTTTTTTTACCAGTCTTGATGAAACAAGCTTTGATACCGCAAGCGGAAGGCTGTAGGATGACAAAATCAAAGCAAGATTGTATATTTCATATGCATAGCCGTAATAACCCATGGCGGTGTCACCAAGAACTCTTGTAAGAGGGATACGGTAAACAAGTCCGATAAGCCTGACGATTATCGAAGCGGCAGCCAGTATCGAGCCCTGTATCATTACGTTTTTGCGGAAATTATCGTTTTTACTCATTCTCTTTTATCACTTATCTTTTTATTACATGCGTATAAAACTATCTGTTAATATTGATTGACGAAAGTATCTCCCTTTGCATTCTTTCCATTTCTTCTCTTTCCGTATCTTCCATATGGTCATATCCGCAAAGATGAAGCATGGAATGGGCACAAAGAAAACCAAGCTCGCGTGTAACGCTATGTCCGTATTCCGTGGCCTGACGGTTTGCGGTATCAAGGCTTATTACGATGTCTCCGAGGACAAGTTCCTTCGTTTCCGGGTCAAACAGCCAGATATCCTTTTCTGAAACAGCCGAAAAATCACCGGGAGTTTCAAATTCCAGTGCCGGAAAAGAAAGAACATCGGTAGGCTTGTCAATGTTTCTTTCGGAAAGATTTATTTCATGAATGCTTTCGTCATTTACGAGCAGAATATTAACGCTTATTTCAAAAGGAATTTTTACATAGTCTGCAGAGGCCTTTACAACCCTTGTAAAAAGTCCTTCAAAGTCAAAATCCTGCATCAGTTCGGTTTCGTTTTCTATATATATGTGCATATCTTTCAGCTTTCGTATTTCCTGTCTTTGTTCTTTACGGGTCTGCTCTCGTACTTTTCATATGCCTGGACTATTTTCTGTACAAGGGGATGACGTACGACATCCTGGCTTGTCAGATATGAAAAGCCGATATCATCGATCTCCGATAATACTTTTATTGCGACATCAAGACCGGAAACCTGTTCAGGACCCAGATCCTTCTGAGTCATATCGCCGGTAATTACAACCTTTGAACCGAAACCGATTCTTGTCAGAAACATCTTCATCTGCGCAGGAGTTGTATTCTGTGCTTCGTCAAGTATTATAAAAGCATTGTCGAGAGTCCTGCCTCTCATATATGCAAGAGGAGCAACCTCGATCAGACCTTTCTCTTGATTTTTGATAAAGGAATCGGCACCCATGATCTGATAAAGCGCATCATATAACGGTCTCAGATAAGGATCGATCTTTTGCTGAAGATCACCTGGAAGGAAGCCGAGCTTCTCTCCTGCCTCAATGGCCGGTCTGGTCAGAATTATTCTCTGCACATCATCATTCTTAAATGCGGTTATCGCCATTGCCATTGCAAGATACGTCTTACCGGTACCTGCCGGACCGATTCCGAAAGTAATCATTTTTTCACGGATATTGTCAACATACTTCTTCTGACCGACAGTCTTGGGCTTTACCGGTTTGCCGTTGATCGTATGGCAGATCAATTCGTCGTCAAGCTTTATAAGCATACCGGAATTATGTTCCTTGGTAAGTGACAGGCTGTAGTTTATGTTCTGTTCGGTAATAACGTTTCCGCGCTTTGAAAGATCGTAAAGAGAATTAATGCAGTCCGAAGCAAGCTTTACAGGTCCGTCCTCTCCTACTATCTTCAATTCGTTTTCCCGCTGTATCAGCGTGACATGAAGAGCTCTTTCGATAAGCTTGGCGTGGGAATCGTATTCACCGAATATATTTTTGATGTGCTCTGCGGATATTCCGTTAATGGTTTCTATCAAAGCTTTTCCTCTTTTTGTGAAAAAAATATTTAATGCCTTAGGATATTATATAGTAATATTATCATTTCGTCAATGTTTTTGAATATTAAAAAAGCTGCCGGAAACCGGCAGCTTTATATCCATTAAAATAAATAGATGTTATTTGAACTTTCTCTTACGAGCTGCTTCAGACTTTTTCTTGCGTCTTACGCTGGGCTTCTCGTAATG
>DFFN01000097.1 GCA_002369525.1 Lachnoclostridium sp. UBA3775
TCATGGGAAACCGCCATGCCATCGGCGAAGCTTTCCAGATCACAAGCGACGAAACTCTCACCTGGAACCAGATCTATGCGACCATCGCCGATGCGCTCGGCGTTGAACTTAAGGCCTACCACGTGTCTTCGGACTTCCTTGCGGCAGTGGGCGACCCCATGGGCTATGATTTCGAAGGCAGCCTTACGGGCGACAAGTCGGTTTCGGTGGTGTTTGACAACACAAAGCTTAAGCGCGCGGTTCCGGACATGCAGACCACCGTCCGCTATGACCGGGGAGTGCGTATCGCTCTTGATTACTGCATGAAACATCCCGAGGAATGCCAGATCTTAGACCCCGAGTTTGACGCATGGTGCGACAGGGTGATTAAGGCGCTTGAGGATGCAAAGAAAAACGTTTAGGACAGAAAAGAAATGAACAAGGCAATAGGCAGGAAAAAATTATTTATTGCAGTCGGGACCTTTTTTGTGGTTATCGCACTTGCGATTCTGGGGCTTGATGTTTACCGCATGGCAAGCTTCGACCATGTATCATCGAAGCTTACGCTCACGCGCGGGCCCCACAACAGAAAGCAGGCCAGGGTGAACTATGAGTATGATGACCAGCTGTACATGAATATAAAGCTGTCCGGCTATAACGCTATCACAATGAAGGACGGCAAGGAATTCACCGTGCTCATCAACCCCAAAAATCCCGGCAGGCCCTACACGACCTCGTTCATCATCGAAGGCCTCGTCCTTGCCTGCGGCGTGCTTGTGATCGTTGCAGGAATCAAGGGGGAGGAAGAAAAAAAATCTTGAAAACAGCGTAAAGAATAACCTGAGCCCGCTGCTTTTGCCGGCCGGCTGGGCCTACAGGATAGTCTATCGGACTGTAAAGGGCAGAAAAAGGCTGCTTAAGGAAGCTGAAATTTTGTTGAGGAAATGAGGTTTGAAATGAAAAAGAAGTTATTGTTTATCGTGTGCTCCGTTCTTTTGCTTACGGCGTGCGGGGACAAAAAGAAAGAGTCCGGGTCCGCAGCGGCAGACAGCAGCATCAGCAGCGAAAGCACGGCAGAAAGCAGTGAAAAGGGAAACGCTGTCCTTCCGGACAGGGATGACAACGAGCCGGGCGGAGAGGTGCCGGATGATCCGACAAAGGTGCCGGAGAACAGCCCCGAGCCGACAAAGGAGCCCGAAAAAACACCGACACCGACGGAAACCGCGACGCCCGTTCCGACCGAAACTCCGAGTCCGACACCGGAAGAGGTAACGGAAACACCCACGCCTACTCCGGAAAGCGTGCCCACCTCGGAGCCGGATGACGTGATACCAGTATCTGACGACGATCCCGAGATCGAGGAGTTTGAGATCGGAGTATACACCGAAGAGCATTCGATGATGATATACCGCGGAATTCCCGGATACAGCGAATATAAGATGAGCGACGAGCCGGACAGTGTCGAGGTGATCTTTGCCGGTCCGGGACCGGTTCATGATTTTCAGATCCTTAAGCTTGAGGACATGGATTTTGACAACGGAAAGACCACCTACAAGTCTTCGGTGGTCTATGAGGTGAAGGTTATTGACGGAGAGCATCCTCTTGGCGTGACCTTGCCTGCGATGGAGGACATCCCGAAGGTGGGCATATCCTTTGTGGATGAAAGCGGAAAGCGCTTTACCTATGCGGTTGCAAGGGGCGGCGCGGATGACGTGATCTTCCTTGCGAGTCTGTAAGCACCCGTCTTTTAAAATGTAAGAAGTTCTTCGGCTCTGCGATGTATGAAATTCTCTATGTCGCAGAGCCTTTTTTCGGGTATATATTTTCTGTACTTTTGGGGCATCCTGAATCCTTTGGCGGCTTTAAGTTCTGATCTCTGCCTGTCGGAAATGAAGCGTTTTGCGATTTCGTTATAGGAAATGCCGTAATAATTCTCGGAGGTTTCTGCCGCTTCAAGCATTTCTTCGCAGCCTTTGGGTCCTTCGAAGGCAAAGAAGGAGCGTCCGTGATCGTAAAGAGGCGCAAATTCAAGGGGCTTAAGAGTCCTGCTGTCAACTATCAGGCCGAAATTGCCCGAATGGCGGTCCTCGTTACAGATGAGGCTGTCGAAAACCAGCATGTCGTGATAGGCGCCGACAAAGTCCGGCCCCAGTTTTTCGAGATATCCGCTGATCTGCTTCATCGAATGGTAGAAAAGGATTTTGTTTATGGTGAGCAGCGAATGGTCAGTGTCGGTAAATATTTCGCAGCGTACGCAGGGCTTTCCTTCATAGCTCGCCGGGACATAATCCACGAATTTAAGTCCCATGCACTCCGCAAGCCTTGCGGCGACCAGCTCGGTCACCATTTCGCCGGGATCGTTTTTGTAAAAATAGAGCTTCCCCTTGTAATGCCGCAGCCCTCTGCGGTTGTCATAATTAAAAAAAGGGGCGAGAGCGGCATTTTTAGAGCTTATATGCTCATGCAGGGCATAGTCTTTAAAAAGCTCGTTTTTTCCTTCCTCGCTTGCCCAGTAGCAGTCGTTAAGCGAGAGCACGTGGCTTTTCCTGACCAGGTTTTCGGTATCGTCCATGCTGACGCCGAGTTTTTTCCATATTTCGTCATCTCTGGTCCTGTTCATTGAAACCACCCTTTTTCTTAGCCACGAATACAGAAAGGCATCGTTTAAAAAGACGGCCGGTATCGTGGGAAGAAAGTCGCGGTTTTCGTCATATACCTTTAAGATCCTGCATTTTCCTTCGGGGCCGTTTATCCAGACAAAGTCAAAGTCTAAGAGCGGTCTGTCAAAATGTTTCAGCGTGAACATAAATTATCCCCCTGTCAGTTGTTTTCGAGAAATTCAACATATGAAAGGTTGGTAAAGCCTTTAAGCGCAGCGGAAATCTTTTTGTACCAGCCGCAGTTAAAGAAGAGGCACTTGGCCTTGTCTTCGCCGTAATAGTTGATCTCGCAGCCTTTTTCGAATTTTTCGACCGAGCATATGATGCCGATGGCACGGCAGCCGCCGGCGCAGTATTTATAGTACCTGCACTGTCCGCAGACCGGGTTTTCCTTTGCAAGCTTATGGAGGTTTGCGCAGATTTTATCGTGCAGGTCTCCGCCGGCAAGAATATCCTTAAGCCTTCTTTTATGAAGATTGTCGAGCTCGATCCCGACTTCGTAGAAGGAGCCTGACATCTGCAGGCAGGGGTAGAGTATTCCGTCAGACGAGACCGCGATCATCTTGCGGTTGTCCGCGCAGACGGGATAGGTCGGACGGTATTCTCCCTCGGTAAAATGCACGGGTATCATTTTGTAGCTTCTGCAGGCGGGATCGAATTCCATGAACTGCCAGATTATCAGGCGCATCCTGTGTTCTTTTTTGCTGTAGGATGCGACCAGCCTTGTCATGGCTTCGTAGTACTCGGGAAAGCTTAAACATGCGTCGCCCGCTGCCTGCTGCCATCTTGCGGCTTCGGTGGTGCGGATGATCCTTGTGCACTCGACGCCCATTTCGTCAAGCATATCAAGCGTTTTTTCCATGCTTTCAAGGTTGACGCGGTTGACATTGGTCTGGGACATGACCGTAAAGCCGTTGTCTATGCAAAGCTTCATGGCCGCAAGAGTTTTTTCCTCTGCGCCTTTGCGGTTGCGCATCCAGTCGTGGTGCCCGAGCCCGTCAAAGGATATCTTCATCTTCGCATCGCACCCGATCTCCTTTAATTCGTCAAGCACCTTCTGATTTATGAAGTAGCCGTTGGTGTTTATCTCGAACACGCTCATTTTAAGGCGGTAGATCTCGCGTACTATGTCCATGAAATGCTTATACAGCATGGGCTCGCCGCCGGTAAGGGTGAAGCTTCTTATGCCGCAGTCCGCTGCCTGCTGTATGAGGTCTAAGGCGTCTTCATATTTCCATTCGCTCATGAGAGGGGTGTTGTCGGCTGCGTTGAAGCAGTGTATGCAGTTATAATTGCACTTTCCAGTGATCATGAGGTTTATCTTCGGAAAATATCTGTGGGGATATTCCTTAAGGCGCGACCATTCAGACGGGGCCTCGCCTTTTTCGCACGGTTCCACAAGCCCGAGGTCTATCAGTCCTTTAAGGACCGGCGATTCCTCAAGCTCATGCTCTCCGTCGCAAAGAAGCATGGTCTCAAACTGCTTTTCGCCAAGGCCCTCCGCCTCGGTAAGGTCGAGTTTATAGTAAGCACGGGGAACAAATTTCCACTTTCTGAGTGCCGTATCGTCACATATTCTGTAATACATAGCCGCCTCCGTAAAATTTTTGCGTCTTTTCGCGCGCGTAATAAATTAAGGAAATAATAGCACGGATTCCGCACCAAAAGTGCACCATGAAATAAAAAAATAAAAAAATTTTTAAAAAAAGTGCGCGAGTGGTGCACTTTTGGTGCAGTCTGTGTGTTATAGTGTGCTCAACAGGAGTTCCAAAGGAACAAAAAACAGAATGTAAAACGAATATAACAAGGAGGCAAAAAAATGTCTAAGAACTTTAATATTGAAGATTATATCAAGGATCTGGCACCCGAGCTTCAGGACAAGGCAAGGGCATGTAAGAACATGGATGAGCTCATGGAGCTTGCAGGCGAGGAAGGCGTTGAGCTTTCGGATGAGGCTCTCGCAAACGTGGCCGGAGGCTGCGGAACATCAACCTGCCATCACACGGGTTACAACGGTACCGTAAATGCTGCCGAGAAGGTAAGCGATGACGGTGCGGGAAACATAACCTGGAAGATCACCAGGATCAGATGCAACAAGTGCGGTGCCGTGGTAAATGCAACGAAGGGATACAAGATCTGCATCCCCGACACATGGAGCATCTACACCCAGTCGGCGGCAATGAGTGACTGTATTTAAACCCAGGAAGGAGAAAACAGCAATGGCTAAGAATTTTAATGTTGATGATTACATCAAGGATCTCTCACCCGAGCTTCAGGACAAGGCAAGAGCATGCAGGAACATGGATGAGCTTATGGATCTCGCAGGCGAGGAAGGCGTAGAGCTTTCGGATGAGGCTCTTTCAAAGGTGGCAGGCGGCTGCGGTTCGTCATCAACCTGTAACCACAGCGGTCAGGAAGGCCATGTTATGAACGCAGAAAAGGCAGGCGCCGGCGGTGCGATGGGCGAGACCAAGTGGAAGATACTTTCGGCAAAGTGCGACAAGTGCGGCGGAGAAGTAAGGGCCACAAAGGATTACTATGTTACGCTTCCGGATTCCTGGTCGGTATATACCAAAAAGATCAGAATCAACGATATTGTGTAATAAGATAATAGGGAAAGTGAAGACGGACCGGGCACATTCAGGTGCCCGGTCTTGTTATGAGAGGGAAAAATAGCAGAATTTTAATGACGTATGTATTTTTTTCTTGTAATTGTTGCGCAGGATATGGTATGATATTGTAGTATTACTGTAAACAGTGGCGTAGTGCGCCCATTTTTACGACACAAGGAAATTAAAATGGAAAAAAACCTGTTCAGACAGAAAACGATAGATAAGATGTCCACCCCGGACGAGCTGACCGATTATCTGAAGGTGACCACCCCTTCGGTATGGATGGTGCTCTCTGCGGTTTTAGTGCTGCTTATAGGCGTCATAATCTGGGGCTTCCTCGGAAGGCTCGATACCAAGATGAGCGCGGAGGCCGATGTGAAGGACGGAGTTGCGCAGGTCTGGCTTGCTCCCGCCGATGCCGAAAAGGTTAAAGCAGGCATGGAGCTTGTGATAGGGAGCGAGGAGCTTACCGTAAAGGACGTAAGCAAGGATGAAGAGGGCGACTATTATGCCTATGCCGACACCACTCTAAGGGACGGCACATACGATGCGGAAATAACGGTAGAACATATCAGGCCGATAAAGTTCCTGCTTGATTAGTTTGTGAGGTAAGCGGATTACATGGGCAAAAGCAGGAAAAAAACTGATGTTCCGGTGATAATGCAGCTTGAGGCAATGGAGTGCGGCGCAGCAAGCCTTGCCATGGTGCTTGCATATTACGGCAAATGGGTCCCGCTCGAAACCATAAGGTCGGACTGCGGCGTATCCAGGAACGGTGCGAATGCGAAGAACATCATGCAGGCGGCAAGAAGCTACGGGCTTAACGCCAGGGGCTTCTTCTACGAGCCGAAGATGCTCCGCAAGAAGGGAAAATTCCCCTGCATAATACACTGGAACCTAAAGCACTTCGTGGTGCTCAAGGGCTTCAGGGGAAAATATGCGCTGATAAACGATCCCGCCAAGGGCGAGCTTAAGCTTAGCTTTGAGGAATTCGACAGATGCTTCACCGGCGTCTGCATCTTCCTTGAGCCCGGGGAAAAATTCGAGCCGGGCGGCAAGAGAAAGTCGGTGCTGGGCTTTGCAAGGAAAAGACTGGCGGGCGCGGGCTCCGCGATCGCCCTGACGGTAATCTTCGGAGTTTTATCCTACCTTTTCGGTCTGATAAACCCCGTTCTTAACAGGATATACATAGACAGGCTCATAAGCAGGGAAAACCCGGAGTGGTTCAGGCCCCTTATCGGGCTGATGATAATGCTCGCGGTGCTGCAGGTTGCAGTGGCGGGCGTACAGGCGATATACCAGAAACGTGTTTCCGGCAAGCTTTCGGTCGTCGGCAGCAGTTCATATATGTGGAAGGTACTGCATCTTCCGATGGATTTCTTCTCACAGAGAATGGCGGGTGACATAACCCAGAGGCAGAGCAGCAATGCGGGCGTGGCAGAGGGCTTAGTCGACATATTCGCGCCTCTTGCCCTAAATACCGTGATGATGCTTTTCTACCTGCTGATAATGCTTAAGCACAGCGTGATGCTCACGGCCATAGGCATGGCCTCGATGGCGCTCAACTTTCTGGTCGCAAGGCTTATCGCAAAGAAGAGGGTCAACATCGCCAGGGTAACGGTAAGGGATTCCGGCAAGCTGTCGGCCACGACGGTTGCCGGAATTGAAATGATAGAGAGCATCAAGGCCAGCGGTGCGGAGAACGGTTTCTTCCAGCGCTGGGCAGGCTACCAGGCATCTGTTAATTCGAGCCAGGTAAAATATTTAAGGATAGACCAGAAATTCGGCCTCATCCCGATATTCATTTCCTCGATAACGACCTACCTGGTGCAGTTTCTGGGAATCTATCTCGTCATAAACGGAGAGTTCACCCTTGGTCTCGTGATGGCCTTCCAGGGTTACCTCAGTTCCTTCATGGGCCCCGCGCACACCATAATAAGCGCGGACCAGACCCTGCAGGAGCTTCGCACCAAGATGGAGCGCATCGACGACGTAATGGAATATCCGGACGATCCGATGGTTAAGGAGACCGAGCTCGACGGCGAGACCGATTACAGGAAGCTTTCGGGAAAGATCGAGCTTAAGAATGTCACCTTCGGCTATTCAAGGCTTGACGAGCCGCTGATAAAGGATTTTTCGCTCACGCTCGAGGCGGGACAGAGGGTTGCCATAGTAGGCGGCTCCGGCTGCGGAAAGTCAACGCTGTCAAGGCTTATCTCGGGTCTGCACAGACCGTGGGAGGGTCAGATACTTTTTGACGGCATACCGATTGAAAAGATCAACAGGCAGGTGTTCACCGGCACGATAGCGGTGGTGGACCAGGACATAATCCTTTTCGACGACACCATTGCCAACAACATAAAAATGTGGGACGAGTCCATTGAGGACTTCGAAATGATACTGGCCGCAAGGGATGCGCAGCTCCACGATGTCATTATGCAGCGCGAGGGCGGCTACCAGTACAGGCTGACGGAAGGCGGAAAGAACCTGTCCGGCGGACAGAGGCAGCGCCTTGAGATAGCAAGGGTGCTTGCGCAGGATCCTTCCATAATAATACTTGACGAGGCCACGAGCGCGCTCGATGCAAAAACCGAGTACGATGTCGTGAATGCCATAAAGGACAGGGGCGTCAGCTGCATAGTCATCGCCCACAGGCTTTCGACCATAAGGGACTGCGACGAGATCATAGTCATGGATCACGGAAGGATCGCAGAGCGAGGAAGCCACGAAGAACTGTTAAAACAAAACGGCCTTTATGCCGAGCTGGTTGCCAATGAGTAATGAAAGGGACTTAAGATGGGATGGTTTGACGAACAGCTTCGTCAAAGAAAAAACAGCGATAAGGAAATATTAAGCGATTCCTTTGTCAGGCTTGCGGGAGCGGTGCTCGGCCACAAGGAGGAGACAAAGCTCGGTGACGAGCGTCTCATAATCGGCGCCGCGATCGACGAGATCCTTAAGTATTATCATGTCAGGCCCACCGAGGTTCCGGACAATGTGAAGGATTTCGACGAGCAGCTTGAATACAAGCTCCGTCCTCACGGCATAATGAGGCGTACGGTAAAGCTTGATCCCGGCTGGTACAAAGATGCATTCGGTCCGATGCTTGCTTTTACCGAGGAGGACCAGACGGCGATCGCGCTTCTTCCCGACGGTTTCAAGGGGTACTGCTATGTTGACCCGGCAAGCAGCAAAAAAGTAAAGATAAATGCGGCCAACGAAAAAAAGATAAAGAAGACCGCGGTATGCTTCTACTATCCCCTTCCGATGAGAAAGATAGGCATACCGGACCTGCTTTCCTTCATGGTAGGCAGGATAAAGCTCTCCGATTACATGCTGATAGCCTTTATCGCCCTGGCTTCGGCGGGCATAATGATGCTGATACCGGCACTTACAAAGGTAATGATGGGCAAGGTGGTCGAGAGCGGCAGCAAGAAGCTTCTTGTGGGAGTGTTCATTTTCATGACCTGCGCCATGCTGTCAAGCCAGATACTTTCGGCGGTGCAGAACCTTGTCAACCAGCGCATCGGGACCAAGATAGACATTTCGGTGCAGGCGGCGGCAATGATGAGGACGCTTACGATGCCGGCGAATTTCTTCAGGAATTATTCGTCGGGCGAGCTAAGCAAGAGGCTGCAGAGCATAAACTCCCTTTCGAGCCTGCTTCTCGGCATGATACTCGGAAGCGGACTTACAAGCCTGGCTTCTTTGGTCTATCTGACGCAGATCTTCCGCTACGCAAGGCCCCTGGTGCTTCCGGCCTTCATCATCATACTGCTGACGATACTGCTAACGGTCGTAACGTCGCTTGCGCAGATGAAGATAGAAAGAAAGCAGATGAGGCTTTCTGCAAAGGAAAGCGGTATCAGCTACGCAATGGTTTCGGGCATCAGGAAGATAAAGCTTGCGGGCGCCGAAAAAAGAGCCTTTGCAAAATGGGCCGACGCATATTCGGCAGGCGCGGTGTTAAAATACAATCCGCCCATGTTCCTGAGGCTGAACCCGGCATTTACTCTTGCGCTTACGCTTTTTTCGTCGGTTGCCATGGCGGCGCTGGCGTTTGAATACAAAATAAAAACGGAAGACTACTTCGCCTTCAACGCGGCCTTCGGAATGCTGAGCAATGCCTTCATATCCCTTACGGGACTGGCGCTTTCGCTTTCAAAGATACCGCCGATACTTGACATGGCGAGGCCGATACTTGAAACCGAGCCCGAGATTTCGGACGGCAAGGTTCTGGTAAACCGCTTAAGCGGCGGGATAGAGCTTTCGAACGTATCCTTCCGCTATGCCGATGGTTCTCCCTACATCATAAAGGACCTTTCGCTGAAGATAAAACCCGGCGAATATGTTGCGATAGTGGGACAGACCGGCTGCGGCAAGACAACGCTTGTAAGACTTTTGCTGGGCTTTGAGAAGCCTCTTCGCGGCGCAGTTTATTTTGACGGCCGCGACATAAGCACAATGGACCTGCGTTCCCTGAGGAGAAAGATCGGAACGGTAATGCAGGGCGACACCCTTTTCCAGGGCGACATACTTTCGAACATAACCATATCGTCTCCCGACATCACTGTGGAAGAAGCTTGGAAGGCGGCTGAGCTTGCCGGGATTGCCGACGACATAAGGGAGATGCCGATGGGCATGAATACACTGATCTCCGAGGGCCTCGGCGGCATCTCGGGAGGCCAGAAGCAGAGGCTTATGATCGCAAGAGCCATAGCCTCCAAGCCCCGCGTACTGATATTCGACGAGGCGACAAGCGCTCTTGACAACAAGACACAGAAGCAGGTGAGCGATGCGCTTGACGCGCTTAAGTGCACAAGGCTCGTGGTCGCGCACAGGCTTTCGACCATCAGGCACTGCAGCAGGATCATACTTCTTGCTGACGGAAGGATAGCCGAGGACGGCTCCTATGACGAGCTCATCGAAAAGGGCGGGCTGTTTGCGGAGCTTGTACAGAGACAGAGGATTGAAAAATGAGGGAAAAAAGACCCGGAAAATTTAATTCTTTGAGATTTATGGCATGCATTATGCTTCTTTTCCTCATGCTTTTCGGCGCGGCTTTGGCGGATTCGTATTCGGAGCTTAACTACGGAGGAAACGACGAGCCGCTGTTAAAGGGCAAGGGAAGCACGGAGATAAAGACCAAGGACATAAGCGCCACCTGGTTTTCGGGCACTACATCGGTCATCTTTTTCGTATATACCGATTCGCCCGATGTAAAGGGAAGCTTTACCTACACCGATGCAGCCGGCAGCCACACCAGCAAATGGGAGATAAAGGACGGAGGCTACGGCTACATAACCAACGGCACTTATGTAAGGTCGGGCTCGCTCAACGATAACTACGCTTTCATAAGCTTTTATCCGAACAGGCTGAACATCAGCAAGGCGTCGGACGGCACCGTAAGCACCGGCATAAAGCTTACCATTGACAGCATAGAGTCAAAGGCCGGAGGCTCTGCCGCCACGGCAAGCCTTGACAGCGTGGGCTTTTATGTATATGCGGGAACGGACACCACGAACGGCAGGTTCCTCGGTTCCCTTTCCCACCTCAAGAAGATAAACTCGATAACCCTTCTCGGAGACAATTCTTCGGTATTCGATGCAAACAAGACCCCGAGATTCAACAATTACCTCGGAAATGCGATGGCCGAGAAGATGGAATTATCCGACGAGCTCAGGATAAACACCGCAAACAGCAAGGATTATCTTTCCATGAGCAGGTCGAGGGCGGGCATTTCGCAGAATTATACCTGGGGAGCAAAGTACAAGCGCAGCTTCATATTCACCGCAAAGTCGGGCTACCGTTTCGACCCGAAAGGGTTCAGGTTTATTTTTGACGGTACCGACTATTCCAATTACATCACGGTGAGCGTAAGCAACCTTAATAAGACCATAACCGTAACCCTGTCGGACAAAACCGCGGTATATGCAAAAAAAGCGGTTACCGAGGTCAGGTTCGTCGGCATATTCCTAAGCCTTACCGCCGACAGGGAACCGAAATATACGGGTTACGTAAATGTAGACAGCAACAGGTATCTGGAATTTTACCAGAACTGGAAGAGGACAAGCGACGGACGCCTGATAAGCGGCAATGTCGAGTCCGAGACCAACTATACCTGGATAGCCGAGTTTGATCCCGGCGACAAATTCTATTTTGACGGCATGCCGGCCGTCAAGGTCAACGGAAATACTTTGAAGCTTTATTCGGCCAACGGCTTTACCGCTTCGGGCAAGGTTTCCGGAAACCTGCTTTCGATCGAGATCGGAAACATTACCAGCTCAAAGGGCAAGGCAACTCCGACTCCCGGCATCGACATACCGGATGCCCCGAAAGACAACGACAGTCCGTGGAACCATATCGAGCCCGATGCTCCGGTCCGTCCGGAGGCAACGGTGATACCGTTCGATCCCGTGATCACGGAGACGCCCTTACCGGATGACGTTTCGCCATATTCCGGAGAAGACAACACGGCAATGACAGTATGCATGCTTTTGGCACTCATTTCGGCAGCCGGAATGCTTGCTCTTTCCGGCAAAGGAAAAAAGGAGTAGGATTATGAACATTATCGTAGTTGATGACAGGCAGCTGCTCGTGAATATGCTGCTGAGGATACTCAAAGGCATAGATGCTTCCTATAATACCGTTGGCATGAACAATCCGGAGGAGGCTCTGGAATATGCAAGGCACAATCCTTTAGATGTAGCCTTCCTTGATATGGAGATGGGACCGCTTAACGGTCTTGAGCTTGCGAAAAAGCTCACCGAGCTCTATCCGAAGCTCAACATCATCTTTGTTACGGGCCACAAGGAATATGCGATGGATGCTTACGGCGTTTACCCTTCGGGCTACCTTCTAAAGCCGGTCAGCGAAAAGGACGTAAGGGAGGCGCTTTCAAACCTGCGCTATCCGGTGGAGGAAAGAAAGGAGGAGGCGCCCGCGGAAGGAAAGAGGTTAAGGGTGCAGTGCTTCGGCGAGTTCGAGGTGTTCTGCGACGGAAAGCCGCTCCGCTTCAAGCGCTCCAAGAGCAAGGAGCTGTTTGCCTACCTTGTCTGCGTGAGGGGCGCGAGCATAAACATTGCGACCATTGCCTCGGTGCTGTGGGAGGACAGCGAGGACAACCCTTCGGAAAAGGCGATAAGCTCCATGTGCAGGAACCTTATCGCGGATATTCAAAAAACCTTGCAGGATAAAGGCCTTGATGATATACTGATAAAGGAATGGAAGAGTGTAAGCCTTAATACTTCCGGTTTTGACTGCGACTGGTACGATCATATACAGAGGAATAAAGGAGATCTGCGTTATAACGGTGACTTCATAGTCGGTTATTCGTGGGCGGAATACATGATACCGAGGTATTGATATGGGCGGAGTAGATACTAAAACGATAAAGGCCATGATGAAAGAGGTTGAAAGCCTCAGCAAAACCATAGCGATATTTAAGGGAATAAGAGACCGGTCTTTAAGGGAGCCCGACAGTCCCGAAAGAAAGGCCAGGCTGCGTAAGGTAAACGGGCATATAAATTTTCTCGAGGGGTTCATGAAAAAACTGAGGGAAACCCTTGAGAACGAGACGGAGGAAAAGAAGAAGAAGCGCGAGAAGATGCGCATGATAAAGACCGGCTACTATCTCGCCGCCATTTACAACAGGCAGATAGCGGGCTATTCGGCCGATATCATGAATGCCTACGGCTATGGATTCATAAGCGCCATGCCTTCGGATGTTACGGTCCGCATAATTTCGGCCTTCCAGAGCATCTTACACAGCGCAAAGGAAAGCAACGTAAAGGCGGAAGAGCTTGAACGCATCCTGAACGATAAGGAATTCTTTGAGATGGAGAAGAAGGATCCGACCCGTCTCGCCGAGAAGAAGAAGGAAATAAACGAGGAATTCAATACCATCATCACCCAGATCGCGGTCCACGACTGCATAAAGCTTGAGACCGACGAAAAGGGAAATATCAAAAAGGAATCCATTAAAAAGACTTTCGACGGCCACATGATGCAGGAGAACGGCTTTGAAAAGTCGATGAAATCCTTTGAACGCTACATGCCTGAGATCAAGGTTAAGGATTTCCAGGATATAATAAAGGAAACAGAGGAACTTGCGAAGACCGTAAGGGCGATGCAGACGGCCTATATCAACAACAATGCGGGCTTTGACCGCAGCAACGGCTATACGAGGGAGCTGCTTACAAAGGAAAACAGCCTGAAGGACAAGGTTAAGGCCTACAATGCGAGAATGGCCGCCGAAATGGAGGACGCTCTCGATCCTTCGAAGCCCGGAAGCGTCAACGACCTTATGAACTCCGATTTCATGATGCGCTACGCGCTGATGAGAGAGCTGGACTACTATGTAAGCCGTCAGGTGAAGGTGGATGACTGCCTTGTAAGGAATAACGAGATTCTTACGCGTATGGAGGAATGGGAAGTCTACAGGGACATGAGGTCTCGCATGAGCGAGCTGGGAAAGGAAGGCTCCATAGCCCTGCAGATAAGGATCAGGGCGTGCTCGAAGGTTAAAAGGCTTAAGAGCGAGGCGCTTCGGCATGACGATGCCCTGATCACCGACTTTACCGATTGTGCGGTTGAGGCGACCCAGGATATGCTGGATATAATAACAGAAAACGGTGAGCTCGGGCCAAAACAGCAGCAGGTGCTTGAGGAAGGCGTCGCATCCCTTGTCCTCTACCATATGCTCATTGAGTACAAGGGTGAGAACAATGAGGCAAAACCCTTCATTGAAGAGCTTAAGAAGTCCAAGGAACCCGAAAACTTCAAGATCGTTGCGAAAACGCTTATGGCAGCCCCGGAATTCAGGGAGAAATACAGGGATATGTTCGGCGACAAGCCGAAAAAGTCGGATTTCTTCGGCTTCTTAGCCGGAAATTCGGAGAAAGATCTCTCTTTGGTGCCCGTAAAAGAGCCTGAAAAGCCAAAAATCAAGAAAAAAATATAAAAATTTCAAAAAAGATGGATTTGTGGTGCATTTTTGGTGCACATTCTGTGTTAAAATGTGCCCATAAAACAAAAAACAATCTGATTACAGATTACAAGTTAAGGAGGAAAACAATATGTTATCAAATCAGAAAAAAGCAAGAAATATCATGGCACTTGTCATGATGGCAGTGATGCTCATCGGTGTAGCCGGAGCAGTTGATTTCAACAAGGTAGCAGATCCCGTTGTAAATCTCATCAACTCACTTCTTTATCCGATCCTTGCAATCGTTGGTGCAGGCGGTACAATCTACTGCGTATCACTCGGTGTTAAGTATGCAAAGGCTGAAGAGCCTCAGGAGCGTGAGAAGGCCAAGACTCACCTTAAGAATGCGATCATCGGTTTCGCCCTTATCTTCATTCTTATCGTAGCTCTTAAGATCTTAATGCCTCAGCTTATCGAGTGGATGGAAGAAACAGGCGCAAGCTCATCTTCAACAGCAGCTTCATCAGCAGCTGATTCAGCTTCAGCATCATAATCGGTAACGGCGAAAAAGTATACTGCAAATTTTCTGAATAGAATTCTGATAGACAGGTTCTCTGTGTTTTTTCGCAGGGAACCATGTCTGGTTTTTGGAAACAGGAGAAAAATCCGGAGGAAAACCGCAAAATGAAGCCTAATTTCAAAAGAATAGCAATGCTTATCGGAATCTTTTTGCTCGCATCTTTCTTTTTCGGACTGATCGCAGCCAATGTAATCGACTTCATGCAGCTTGCTTTTAAAAACAGGTCCAAGGAGTTCGGTTTAAGCTTTAAACCGTCCAAGACCGGATTATACCTTCAGATGGGCATGGCCCTCGTGCTTTTAAGCGGAGTGGTATATTTCGCTCTGGGCGGAAACCATAAATCCATTAAAAAGCTGCTCGGAGGAAAGGTTGACAAGAACATAGTAAAAAGTTCTCTTGAAAACAGCCGTTTCCTCACAGATGCCGAAAGAGACAAGTATTTCCCGCCTTTTTCCTACGATCACATGGATCAGGTTAAAAAAGACGGAATACCTGTAAGAGCCTTTGTTAACAAAAAGGGCGTGCTCGAGGGAAATTTCTATCCCGGCGCACACTCGCTTGTTATCGGTGCTACCGGTTCCGGTAAAACGACAACCTTCATCAACCCGATGATACAGCTGCTCGGCGCAACAAATTGCGGAAGCTCCATGATAATGACCGACCCTAAGGGCGAGCTTTTCTCTCTTCATTCGGAATATCTGAAATCAAGGGGCTACGATGTTCTGCTTCTTGATCTCCGCGATACCTATTCTTCAAGCCGCTGGAATCCTCTCGAATCCATCTGGGACATGTATCAGGAATTCCTGACCATGGACAAAGGCCTTAAGGCCCACGTGGATTCCATGAGCGATTACCCGGATCTTAAGATCATGGACGGAATGGCCCATGAAGGAGATGTGTGGTGCGAATGGGCGGGAATGGCCTATGCCGACCTTACCCATTGCCAGGATGATATTGCAGTATTGAGACAGCAGGTATATGATGAAATGTATGAGGACTTAAACGATCTCATAAGCGTTATATGCCCCATCGAAAACGAAAAGGACCCTGTTTGGGAAAAAGGTGCAAGATCCATAATCATGGCTACCTGCCTTGCGATGCTTGAAGACAGTGCGGATCCCAGACTCGGAATGACGAAGGACAAATTCAACTTCTTCAATCTTAACAAGGCCCTTACAAACAGTGAAAACGAATTTGAAGCCCTGAAGCAGTACTTCCAGGGCAGGGATAAGCTGTCACAGGCTTTCACGCTTTCGCGACAGGTGCTTTCGGCAGCGGACACGACGATGTCCTCATACATGTCGATCACCTTCGACAAGCTTAACATGTTCAATGACCGTGGTCTTTGCGGACTTACAAGTGCAACCGACGTTAAGGCTGCAGGCTTTGCCGAAAGACCTACGGCGCTGTTCATGAAGATCCCGGATGAAAAAGATACAAGGCACGGACTTGCAGCGGTATTCGTACTGTGTATGTACAAGGCTCTTATCAAGGTTGCCAGTGCCAGAGAAGATCTTTCGCTTCCGAGAAACGTTTACTTCATACTTGATGAGTTCGGTAACATGCCGAAGATCGAGAAGTTCGATAAGATGATCACGGTAGGCCGTTCCCGTAAGATCTGGTTCAACATGGTCGTACAGAGCTACTCGCAGCTTAACAACGTTTACGGTGAGCAGGTTGCAGACATCGTAAAGAGTAACTGCGGTATGAAGATGTTCATCGGTTCCAACGATATCGGAACCTGTAAGGAGTTCTCGGAGCTCTGCGGCAACATGACCGTAAGTACGACAAGTACCTCTTCAAGCATAGGTTCGAAGGAAGGAGACGTCAGCGTGTCGACTCAGACCCAGGTACGTCCTCTGATCTATCCTTCGGAGCTGCAGATACTTAATAATAAGGAAAGTACCGGTAATGCGATAATCGTTACCTTCGGTAATTTCCCGCTTAAGACTAAATATACGCCGAGCTACCTTTGCAAATCCTACAAGTTCGGCATGATGGATATGGGTGAGCTGCGCAGCCATATGTTCCGCGCAGATGAGGTTTATTATGATCTTGAAGAAAGAAATGCGATTGTCCTTGGCTAGTGCCCTGCTGGCACTTACGTTGTTTGCCTCTCCGGTGAGTGCTTTTGCCGACGAGGCGGATAACGGACCGACAGAGGTCGATCCCTTTACAGGAGAAACGATAAACAATAACAGCGAAACGGGTCCCGTCATCGAAAACGAGGTAAGGATCTCCGAAAAAGGAGTATACTCAAGGGAGATGGAACGTTTCATCTACGATGCAGACAGCGGAAAGATCTATTCCAACATCGCAAGCGGCATGATCGTAAAGGATGAGGTAAAGATCGAGGTGTCGGAAGGCATCGATGTTGTTGTTTACAAGGACGGAAAAGAGCTGGACAAGAGCGGCAGCTATACGCTTGAGGACCAGGGAGAGTACAGCGTTACTACCCAGGGCAAGAGTGTTGATCTTCCGATCATGCATTTCACCATAGTAAAATCCGAAACAAACCGTCTCTTCCGTTACGATATGCCGGACAAGTTCTACATAAGCGGCATCAAATTCAATGACGAGGAGATAAATTTCAACCGGCAGGCAGCGCCGATGGGCGAAGACGGCCATTATGTGATAAGCTACGGCTGTCCTTCGATAATGAAGTATTACACACTGGATGTTGTGGTAGACCACACCGCTCCCGAACCGAGCTTCAAAGGCATCAAAAAGAACTACACGGCAAGAGGCCCGGTAACCATCAGCAATATAGCCGATGACGAAACATTGACGATAACACTTGACGGAAAAACACTTAAAGAGAAGCAATACAAGAAAAATAAGCAGATCAAGCTTAAAAGCAGCGGAAGATATGTAGTGACCGTAACCGACAGGGCCGGAAACGAAAAGGTTACAAATATCAGGATACTGACCTACATAAATCTTACGAGCACAATTTTTATAATAGCATTTTTGACAGTTTTCGGCGGACTTGTGGCATATCTGATATTCCACAGAAAGACCTTTAAGGTAAGATAATAAAAGGAAAGTGAAGATTCCGTATGAACAACAGAGTGTTTCTGGGCATGTTCGATTTCGTGGGTGACGCAATTAATGACACCTTAGAAACGATACTGCACAATACAATTTACACCCTCTGCTATTACATCTCGAAGGGTCTGTGCTTTATAGTACACATACTTGACAGCATGTTTAAGGTTGTTGCCGGCATAGACAAGATCAAGTATCTCGGGAAGCCGAATTACCTGATCGATGTTTTCTTCGGACACAGCATGATACAGACGGTATATACCGGCATGGCGATAATCGGTATGATAATGGCCTTTGTGTTCGCTATTATTGCGGCCATCAGAAAGGCAGCCGATATCGAGGACATGCAGAAGACGACGCACACCATAATAGTCAAGAATCTCATCAAGACTATTGTAATTATCGCCGGTCTTACCTTCTTTATGCAGGTGGTGCTGCAGTTTTCAAATATCCTCATGGAAAGGATAACGTATATATTTGACACGGCAACTACGGGCGGAAAGGAAGAGGTAATAACCTACACCGATGAGGAATACGCTGCGATGGGCAGGGTCCTTAATAAAATAGGTAATTACTCGCTGAATCCTTCCTACCGAAGCAGATACAACCTGGATGCCTGCTACAATGACATAAGAGGCGACCTGCAGTTTCTGTGGGAAAGCGGAAAGTTCAGTATATATTATGATACGGACGGAAATACATGGCAGACTCTTGTACAGAGCATCCTGAACACGACAAATCCGAAAAACGAAATAAAATCGGATGTTTACTACGAAAATATTTCAAACGCGATATTAAACGCGATGAATATTGTTAAAAATGACCGTTCGCTGAAGGCGCTGTCAAGATATGAGACGGGCTACAAGTCGATTGATAACTCAACTCCTCTTGACGTAACCATCTTCCTGATGGGTTCGATGAATGCGGCAATGAACAGCGCATATAACGTAAGCCCCAGCGTAAACGACCCGCTCAGGTTCCCGTACTATGTACAGAAGAAGAGCATATATGACTTCGATCAGGTTGACAAGGATTTCAATATCAGTATTTCCAAGATGGACTACACCATCATCTGGATCTCCTGCATAGTCTGCATGTTCAACCTGGCACAGCTGATATTCTCCTGCATAGGACGTATGTTCAACATGATGCTGCTTTACATTGCGGCGCCTCCGCTGGTTTCGACCTATCCTCTGGATAACGGCGGAAAGCTTAAGCAGTGGTTCACGGCATTTGTGGTACAGTGCTTCGCTGTATTCGGAACGGTAATAGCGATGAGACTGCTCATCATATTCCTTCCTATTATAGCAAGCTCGGATCTGGTGATCTTCCCGAACGACTATGCAAACCTGATGGCAAAGCTTGTAATAATCATCGGTGCAACGATGACGGCAAGCAAGGCCAACTCACTTATCACAGGTATTCTTGCAGATAACGCCGGAATGCAGGCTATCGGTTCCGCAGAACGTGAATCTGCACGTGGTGAGGCATTTGTCAAGGGCGCAGGCGGTCTTGCACTCGGCGGAGCAAAGCTCGGCCTCGGACTTGGCTGGGGCGCGACAAAGCTCGGTGCCAAAGGTGTTTGGAAAGTCGGCAAGTGGGGTGTTAATAAGGTTAGGAACGCCGGAAGCGATGACACCAGCAGTCAGGAGCAGGAAAACAAGAAAGCCGGCAACATGGATTCGCTTGAAACTCCCAAGGAAGATGCAAGCTTCAGTTCAGGCTCCGTAACCAAGCCGGGAGGAGGCGGCGGAAGCGAAAGCAATAATCCGACCCAGCAGAAGAAAAATTACGAAAACGTCAGAAACATTGCAGGCGGGCAGAATAAGCCTCCGAAAACAAAGCTTAATGAGGATCTCGGCAGAAACCTGTTCGGACTGAATAAGGAACAGGTTGACAACTATAACAGGACCGGAAACTTTAAAGGAGGACCCGAAGGCGGCGAAGGCGGCGGAGGGCAGCAGAACAAGCCTCAGGGTCAGCCGGGTGGCAACCCCCCACATAATGGCCCTGTTCAGGGACAGAATGGTCAGGGCCGGAATAATCAGGGACAGCATAATCCTGTTAATACCAATGTCAATCAGAATAACCAGCCTAAAAACAACAATGAGGAGATCAACCTCCTTAAGAATGAAAAAAAGAAAGAGCTGGAAGACGATGACAACGACGAAGAAGACGATGATGATTAATGACGTCGTTTATTAAAGAAATATAAGGAGAAATCCGCACTAAATGAGATTAATTCCCGGAAAACTGAAAGTTAAGCTAGAACTCTTTAAAGGGGTGAGTGTAGAGGATATCATCGTTGGATTGGTATTCCTCGGACTTGCCATACTCGTTTACATCTCAAATCTACCGGGAAGGATCATAATCGCAGCTGTTATGGTCTTCATCGGCATACTTCTTGAAGTACGTATCGATGAAGAACCGAACTATAAGCTGCTGCTGAACATATTCAAAAAAATGTCCATGCCTTCCGTTTACAGCAGGAATGTAACAGACAGCGATCTGACCGGAACCCAGGAAACTGCCGGTGAGGAAGGCGGAGAACAGCAAGAAGAAGCTGTTGAGACTGACCCGAAGAAGCTGAAGGAAATCTTAAAGGAAGAGGAAAGAATCCTTAAGAGCAAAACCTCGACGGCAGAAGAAAAAGATGCCGTATGGCTTGCAAGAGCAAAACGCTCCGCAGCCAAGAAGCGCACTAAGGCAAAGGCAAAAAGCGAAAAGCCAGGTGTAGACATTGCTTCGATGATTCCCTATACCGCGATCAAGGATGACGTGATCGAGTACGGCGGCGAATACTACGGCGCGGTAGTGGAAGTAACTCCCATAGATTTCCGCTTCTTCTCAAAGTACAGAAGAAACAATTCAATAGAAAACTGCTTCGGAAAGATAATCAGAAGCCTGGGCAGCGATTACGGTATGAACATCGTAAAGATCGACCGCCCCGTTGATTATGACGATTATCTTCAGAGGGAAAGGGAAAAGCTTGAAGAGCTGAAACGTTCCTATGAAAACGCAATGCTCAGCGAAGATGAGCTTAAGAGCAGGACGGAGATCGAGTTCTCGCGTATCGAAGAGCTGGATGATATGTGCCGCGACAATAAGGTCGTAACTCCTTTTTACTATCTCGTTTTCTTTGAGAAGGAGAAAAGGCAGCTCGAGATGACAATGACATCCGTGCTTCAGGACCTTGAGATGGCAGAGCTTCCTTCAAAGAGGCTAAAGACCAGAGAGCTTGCAATTTTCCTGAAATACAATAATGAGATCGACTTTAACGAGAAGGATGTTGATAAGGTAAAGCCCGAGGATTATGTTAAGTGGACGATGCCCGACAAGCTTCAGTTCAAGGTAAGGACCACGGTTGTGAATGATATGATCACTCACAACTTAAGGATCTATCAGTATCCTTCCACAGTCGGTGACGCATGGCTCGCAGGAGTGATGTCGATACCCGGTACCAAGGTTGTCATTAAATGCAACTACATGGACCGCGCAAAGGCAGTAAGAGGTATCGACCATTCGCTGCAGGAACTCAGAAGCCGTTATGAGACAACCGGTATCGATTCAAAGCGAATCGAACTGCAGGCTCACATCGAAAGCCTGAGCGAGCTGCTTGTTACACTGCAGGGCGACAACGAATCGCTGCTTGAGACCAATGTCTATATCACAATTTACGATCATCATCTTTCGAAGAACACGCCGGCGCTTAAAGCCCGTCTGAAGTCGAACAGACCCGATGTCGTTAACATGAAGAAGACTGTAAGGCGTCTTTACAGCGAGGCAAAATTCAAACTTAATAATATGGATTTCCAACAGCATGAAGCTTTCATTGGATCCCAGATAAGTAACTTTGACCCCAAGTATAAGGATGGCAGAGGTATGCCGAGCAATACCATTGCCGCTATTTATCCTTGGATTTTTGCACATATTTCGGACAAAGGCGGAATCCACCTCGGCGAGAGCGACGGAGTACCCGTATTCATCGATTTCTTCCGCCGCGATAACGAGCGTATCAATTCCAACATGGTTATCATCGGTAAGTCCGGTTCAGGTAAGTCGTATGCTACCAAGAGCCTGCTTGCAAACCTTGCGGCCGAGGATGCAAAAATCTTCATACTCGACCCCGAGAACGAGTATATGGAGCTTGCCGGAAACCTTAAGGGCAAGATCGTAAATGCCGGAAATGCTCTCCAGGGAAGACTTAATCCTTTCCAGATCATTACGGCGCTTGATGATGACGAGGCTGATGAGGACAGCGTAACGGGAAGCTATGCAACCCACCTGCAGTTCCTCGAGGAATTCCTCCGTCAGATCTTCCCGGATTGCGAAAAGGATGCACTTGAGTACCTCAACACACTGGTTGAGAGAATGTACATAGAAAAAGGCATCGGTCCCGAGACCAACCTTTCCTCCTTAGGTCCCGAGGATTATCCCATATTTGACGACCTCTATGATGTCGTGCTGGACGAGTTCGAGCGTACCGACAACGAGTACTTAAGAAACCTCCTCCGTACACTCATGAATTATGTCGGCAAATTTGCTACAGGCGGAAGAAACGCGAACATCTGGAACGGTATTTCCACTCTCTCCACGGACGAGAACTTTACCGTATTTAACTTCCAGAGCCTGCTCGCAAACCGCAACACCATGATCGCGAATGCCCAGATGCTTTTGATACTCAAATACATCGACAACGAGATCATAAAGAACAGAGATTACAATACCAAATATAATATGAAGCGCAAGATCGTCGTTGTTATCGACGAGGCGCACGTTTTCATAGATACAAAATTCCCCGTTGCGCTCGACTTCATGTTCCAGCTTGCTAAACGTATCCGTAAGTACAACGGTATGCAGATAGTAATCACACAGAACATTAAGGACTTTGTCGGCAGCGAGGAAATTGCAAGAAAGTCAACGGCTATCATAAATGCCTGCCAGTACAGTTTCATCTTTGCACTTGCACCGAATGATATCACGGACCTCTGCAAGCTTTACGAAAAAGCCGGCGGAATCAACGAGATAGAGCAGGAGCAGATCACGGCGGCACAAAGAGGCCAGGCCTTCACCATCATGAGCGCCACCAGCCGTTCAAGCTTCAAGGTTGAGGTTCCCTCAAATCTTGTAAGAATGTTTGAAAAGCCCGACTACAAGGGATATTTCTTCTCCGGTGAGCAGGGCGATGCAAACTGGGAGGATTTCGTATCCACAAGCAGGCCGACTCATGATAAAAGCCTTGCGGCACTTAATGCCGGCAGGATTGTAAGAGTAAAAGAGGAGAAGCCCAGACAAGAGATCATCTTTGAAGAGCAGACCGAAGAAGAATATCAGGCAGAGCTTGCGGCACAGGTTGAACAGGCCTACCGCGAGGAGAATCCCGACAGTTTCTTTGAAGAGGTTGAAGAAAGCAAGGATGATTCCGGCAGCTTCTTTGAAGAGGAATATGAAGAGCCTGCCGTGCAGGCTGAAGAGGAAGTCAAAAAGGCTTCAGCCGTCGGCAACCGTGCAGCAATGGTTGACAGCGAGGGCCGCGACATATTCTCGGGAGAAAAATCCGAATATCACTCAAAGAGCTATTCGGATCTTGAAAGCGAAAATCTCCGCATGAGCATGATGCTCAATGATATGCTCGGTAAGTTCAGCTATGAATCGCTTGTAAGCGAGATAAGAAGAAGCGTTCAGGCAGAGCTTGCGGCAGCATCGGGCCAGACCCTTGCGGCAGACAGCATAAAAATAAAGAAGAAAAAGCGTCCGGCTGTCAGGGAGGTTGAACCTGAGTACGAAGACGAAGAGCTCGATGATGAGATTGACGATGAAATCGATGAAGAGCCCGAAACAGAATTTGACGATGAGGATGAAGACTTCGACGAGGATGAAGAAGAGGAACTTACAGTTGCCGACAACGGAGTTCCCGGATTCTATAGTCGCTTAGCCGGAGAGCTGGATGACGACGAAAACGAGGACGATGACGAACTCGACGACGAGGATGACGAAGACCTTGACGATGAGGATGATGACGATCTTGACGACGAGGACGATGACGATCTTGACGACGAGGATGATGACGATCTCGACGACGAGGACGACGACGATCTTGACGACGAGGACGACGACGATCTCGACGATGAGGACGACGACGATCTCGACGATGAGGATGACGACGAAGACCTCGATGACGACTTCAACTTCACCGAACTCGGAGAAGACGATAACTACGATGATGACCCTGATGATTTAGCCGAAGGAGAAGATTTGGACGACGAAGAATTAGACGACGACGAATTTGATACTGACGATGAAGATGAGGACGAGGATGACGACGATCTGGACGACGATCTGGACGACGATCTGG
>DFFN01000118.1 GCA_002369525.1 Lachnoclostridium sp. UBA3775
ATTATTATCAGCCGGAGGCCTATGTGCCCTCGACCGATACCTATATTGAAAAAGATTCGTCGATCAATGATGAGATCGACCGTCTGCGTCATTCGGCAACCGCATCCCTGACAGAGAGAAGGGATGTGGTCGTTGTAGCTTCCGTGTCCTGCATCTACGGGCTCGGTTCCCCTATCGACTATCAGAATATGACCTTGTCCGTACGTCCCGGCATGACCAAAGACCGGGATGATGTTCTTCGTGTGCTCATCGACCTGCAGTATACCCGTTCCGAGCTTGATTTCAAGCGCGGCACCTTCCGCGCCCACGGTGACGTGGTGGAAATCTATCCGGTAGCGGGAGAGAATAACCAGGCTGTGAGGATAGAGTTCTTCGGAGATGAGATCGACAGGATCTGCATGATCGACGCGCTTACGGGGCAGGTTTTAAGAACCCTGGAGCACCTTGTGGTTTTCCCCGCATCCCACTATGTCGTACCGGCCGAGCAGATGGAGGCTGCGATAGAGGATATCGAAAACGAGCTTTCCGAAAGAGTGGAGTATTTCAGAGGAGAGGGACGTCTCCTTGAAGCCCAGAGGATTTCCGAAAGAACAAGATATGATATGGAAATGCTCCGCGAAACCGGCTTCTGCAGCGGGATCGAAAACTATTCCATGCATCTTGCAAGACGTACTCCGGAGGATCCTCCCTATACCCTGATGGATTATTTTCCCGATGATTACCTTATAATAATAGATGAAAGCCACATGACCCTGCCTCAGGTGCGTGGCATGTTCAACGGTGACAGATCAAGGAAGTCTACGCTTGTAGAATACGGATTCCGCTTGCCTTCTGCTCTGTATAACCGCCCGCTTGATTTTACGGAGTTCGAGTCTCACATAAACCAGATGCTCTGTGTTTCGGCTACTCCGGGCGATTATGAAGAGGAACATGAACTCCTTCGGGTCGAGCAGATAATCAGGCCTACCGGGCTTTTGGATCCCGAGGTTGTGGTAAAACCCACAAAGGGTCAGATCGATGACCTGATAGGAGAAATCAGGAAGGAAACCGACAAAAATAACAAGGTGCTTGTAACAACGCTTACAAAGCGCATGGCCGAGGAACTGACAGGCTACATGCAGGAAGTCGGAGTCAGGGTGAAATACCTTCATTCCGACATCGATACCCTTGAACGGAGCGAGATCATCAGGGATATGCGTATGGATGCGTTTGACGTGCTTGTCGGTATCAATCTGCTCAGAGAAGGCTTGGACATCCCGGAAATAGGGCTGGTTGCCATACTGGATGCCGATAAGGAGGGCTTCCTGCGCTCAACCACATCGCTTATACAGACCATAGGGCGTGCGGCCAGAAATGCTGACGGCAGAGTGATAATGTATGCCGACGAGATGACGGACTCGATGAAGACCGCTATCGGGGAAACCGAAAGACGACGCACGATACAGGCTGCATATAATAAGGAACATAACATCACCCCTACCGGCATCAAAAAGGCTGTTAGGGATCTCATCAGCATTTCAAAGAAGGTTGACAGGAAAGCAGGAGCCAAGCTTGACAAGGATCTTGAATCAATGGACGAGAAGGAACTTGAGAAGCTTCTCTCGGAGGTAAGAAAGAAGATGAATGCCGCCGCAGCGGAGCTCAATTTCGAGCTTGCCGCCGAACTGCGTGACAAGATGATTGAAATAAATAAACATATATACGAAAGCAGGAAATAAGAAGGAACCCTATTTCCTGTATTTCGTCGTCTCTATGCTGCTGCAAACCTTATCCGCGATGCACAGTATCCAGCTTTCCTTATATAAAGGAAGGTGGGTAAGGTTCAGCGGGAACATGTGGGAAAAGATCATATTTCGCTCAACACGGTTCAGACCGAAATCGTGCTGGGCGTTTTTCATTGAACGGAGCGCATGGGTAAAGCCGTGAAGACGGTGCCACCTTGCGTCCTCATGCCAGTCATAAAGAAAATAGTCGTGCAGCAGAGCCCCGCGGATAAGAGAGGTTCGGTCTATTTTCCAGCCTGTCACATCCGCAATATGCACACAGAGCATGGCAACCGAAAGGCAGTGCCTCAGAACCGAAATATTGCCGTGCTGGGTGAAGCCGGCAATCTCATGGTATTTCGGAGAATACAGTACATCCCGGCCACGGCGTTTTATCTCTTCGTAGATTTTATCATAATCAGCTTTTTCCATAAGGTTGATTATAACATATATTTTTATAATTTCAATGCCGCCCGGCTTGACATTTATATATTTTTTTATTACAATGTGGTTTGGTAATTTTTTTAGAGACTGTACAGTCCCGGAAATGGAGGAACTATGAAGAAGAAAAGATTGCTGATGCTTCTGCTTGTTCTCGTATTTGCCATGACCGCATTTATGGCATGCGGTAAGGTTAAGGCACCTAACGAGGATGATATCAAGGAAGCACTTATCGAAGAAGGAATTCTTAAGGATGAATCATCATCCGAAGAAGAATCAAAGAGCTCCAAAAAGTCCAAGGATTCCGATGAGGATGAGGACGAAGAAAGCAGCGAGTCATCCGAATCGTCAGAATCGGCAGAGAAGGAAGACAAGGGCTATCAGTATGAAATCAAAATCGATGATTCCAAGATAAAGGATAAGGAAAAGGCTACCGTATATGTTAGCCTCATCGAGAAAAATAACGGAATCGAGCTTGTAACTCCCCTTGTATTCGATTTCAAATACAAGAAAGACAGGAAAAAGTGGAGCTACAGAGGTGTAAGCTTTAACGATGATGAAGAAACTGTTCCCGAGATCAAGGTAAGCGGCGGAGTTAATGAAGATACCATAAAATCAGCTCTTGAATATCAGGATTTCCGCGTGGGCGACAATTATATCTCATCGGATGATATCAAGTCCTTAAAGATCGGCGACAGCGAGGTTGACAAGAAGACCATGAACCAGCTTGTCTCTCTTGAAGTTGAAGCTCAGGACAGAAGCCAGATATATGACTACTCCTTCAAGGCCGAGCTTGAACTGACCATCGGCGCTATCAAGGAACTTCCCAAGACCTATAAGAAATATGTAAAGCAGTTTGAAGAGGCAGAAGACACAGAAGGCCTTGTATATGCCTACTGGAAATACATCAACAATGACATTCTCAACAACAGCCGCTGGAGAATCGAAAAGGCAGAGGTTGATGAGGCTTCCGTAAAGAAGGAATATACAGAGCATTTCAAGAGCCTTTCGGCAAAAGAAGACGATGTTGTAAATCTCATCAAATCATCGGATAATTCAATGTATATACTCGGAAAGAGATATAACACAGGATCCGATAACGTTGAAATAAAGAATGTTTCCGTCGGAAGCGCAACATTTGACGAAAACCAGAGAGCAACCATTCCCGTCAAATATGATATCGTGTTTGACGGAAAGATAAACGCAAGCTATGAAGGCGTGCTTTCATACAGCTACTATGACAAGACATGGAATGCACCCAGCTATCTTTCGGACAACAAAATGACAGGAATCAAGGGTGACTACATCGGCAAATGGGCCGGAACATACAATGAAGGACATGACAAGATAACAATGGAGATCACCGATAAGGTCAATGATGACAATTATCCTGTTGTTGTTGTTGAAATCGATGCTCTTAAGGATAAAGGCAAGTACAGCTGGAATGCATATCTTTCCGAGTTCGATGCCGAAACAGGCGACGGAAAGATATACTTCAAGGAGTGGATCAACAAGCCCGAAGACGGTGACGAATATGCATACTTCTCAATCAAGGGCAATCTGCTTGCAGACGAGATCGTTTCGGATGACAGATACTGCGATTATTCGCTTAAGAAGGGCGCAAGCGCAGAGGATATACAGATTGATACCAGAGAGGTTTATTCGGATTACTTCACAGCCTTCATAGCCTTCAAGGGTGACAAGGAGAGCGAAGGCGATGCAGGATATCAGTGGTATGGTAACAAGGGACAGGTTAACGAAGGAAACATCGTTCATCATTCCGATACCATACGTGTAGGCGGAAGCAAGACGGTATATCTTGATTTCCCCGAGCCCGTTGTAGGAACAAGCTGGTTTGCACCTGTACTTGTAGGCGAGAATATCGATGACCTTGAGGTTGAAGTAATGGTGGCTGTAGACGGAACCGAGCTTAAGATTGACAGCGAGGGCAAGAAGAAATGGTGGTATGAGGCTACCGGCGATTATTCCGCTACCGAGGCAATCAGGCTCATGGGAGGCTACAATAAGGACAGTGCAGACAAGTCATATGTCGAACTTCCCAGCGGCTTTTCAAAGCTTGAAGTTACTATCACGGTTAAGGATGCAAGAGTTAAGCAAGCACCCGTAAAACCCGATGATTCAACTGACGGCGAGAAAACCGGCGACGATGAGAAAACCGGTGATGACGATGTAAATGTAGAAGCATAAAAGCTTAAGATATTAAAGAACCTCCGCAATGTAACGGAGGTTCTTTTTTGTCTTGACAATCGAACAGAAATTCGATATTATATAAGCATAATTCAACTTGAAAAAAACATATAAATATTGTAAAATTAAATGTTGAAAAGGAATAAGATGAAATCGGAAAAGAAGAGTATGGATGATAAAAAATACATAAAAATAAGAGGAGCAAGGGAAAACAATCTCAAGAACATCGACATCGACATTCCGAGAGATGAATTTGTTGTGCTTACGGGGCTTTCGGGCTCCGGCAAATCCTCTCTTGCTTTTGACACGATCTATGCAGAAGGACAGAGGCGATACATGGAGTCTCTTTCTTCCTATGCGAGAATGTTCCTCGGACAGATGGAAAAGCCGGATGTCGACAGCATAGAAGGACTTCCACCCGCAATTTCCATCGATCAGAAATCCACCAACAAGAACCCCAGATCTACAGTCGGGACCGTAACCGAGATATACGATTACTTCCGTCTGCTTTTTGCGCGTGTCGGAATTCCGCATTGCCCCAAATGCGGCAAGGAGATCAAAAGGCAGACCGTGGACCAGATGGTGGACGACATCATGCTCCTTCCCGAAAAAACAAAGCTGTCCTTGCTTGCACCGGTCGTAAAAGGCCGTAAGGGTGAACATGCCAAGGTGCTTGAGCAGGCAAAGAAAAGCGGCTATGTACGTGTGCTTATCGACGGAAACATGTACGAGCTTACAGAAGAGATCAGGCTTGATAAAAACATCAAGCACAGTATTTCGATAGTGGTCGACAGGCTTGTGGTAAAGCCGGGAATTGAAAGCAGGCTTACGGATTCGATAGAAAACGTGCTGAAGCTTTCCGACGGCACTCTTGTCGTAAGCATTGTTGACGGCGGGGAAAAAACCTATTCGCAGAATTTTGCCTGTCCCGATTGCGGGATCTCGATAGAAGAACTCGAACCCCGTTCCTTTTCATTTAACAATCCCTTCGGAGCCTGTCCCGAATGTAACGGACTGGGCTTTAAGATGGAATTTTCCGAGGACCTGATGATCCCGGATAAAAGCCTTTCCATCGATGAAGGTGCAATCGCAGTGCTTGGCTGGCAGTCCGCCAACGTGAAGGGAAGCTTCACAAGATGCCTGCTTGAAGCGCTTGCAAAAGAATATAAATTCAGTCTTTCCACTCCGTTTAAGGACTATCCGAAAAAAATCCATGATATTCTGATCTACGGAACAGACGGCAAAAAAGTCAGTGTGCACTATCAGGGGCAGAGAGGTGTCGGAGTCTATGACATGGACTTTGAAGGACTTTTAAGAAATGTCGCAAGACGCTACCGTGAGACTGCGGCAGAGTCTACAAGAACGGAATATGAAAGCTTCATGCTGATAACTCCCTGTACGGCATGCGGCGGAAAAAGACTGAAGCCCGGACCTCTGGCCGTCACCGTCGGCGGTAAAAACATTTCCGAGGTAACGGAGATGAGCGTTGAAAAGGGCTTTGAATTCATGCAGAATCTGAAGCTTACAAAGACTGAGGAACAGATAGGCGCCATGATAATGAAGGAAATCAGGGCAAGGCTTAAATTCCTCAATGATGTCGGTCTTTCGTATCTGACGCTCGCACGTCCCACCGCTTCCCTTTCGGGAGGAGAGGCACAGAGAATAAGGCTCGCAACGCAGATAGGCTCGGGACTCGTAGGCGTCGCTTATATCCTTGATGAGCCGAGCATCGGACTTCACCAGAAGGACAATGACAAGCTGATCGCTTCCTTAAAGGGACTTAAGGATCTCGGAAACACACTGATCGTTGTGGAACATGACGAGGATACTATGCTTGCGGCGGACTACATAGTCGATATCGGTCCTCTTGCCGGTTCCCACGGAGGAGAGGTTGTGGCATGCGGAACGGCCGAAGAAATAATGGCCTGTGAAAAATCCATAACCGGCAAATATCTTAAGCATGAGCTTTTCATACCGATACCGTCCACTGTCAGAAAGCCTTGCGGATGGCTTAAAGTAAAAGGGGCGGCGGAGAATAACCTTAAGAAAATTGACGTTGACATTCCCCTGGGCGTCATGACCTGCGTTACCGGAGTGTCGGGCTCGGGAAAAAGCTCCCTTGTTACCGAAATTGTTTATAAAAGACTTGCAAGGGATTTAAACCATGCAAGATGCATACCCGGAAAGCACGACGATATAACAGGAATTGAGCAGCTTGACAAGGTCATCGACATCGACCAGTCACCGATCGGACGTACGCCCCGCTCAAATCCCGCCACCTATACAGGCGTCTTTGACATGATAAGGGATCTTTTTGCAAACACCCAGGATGCGAAGATGAGGGGCTACGGAAAAGGAAGGTTCTCCTTTAACATTAAAGGCGGACGCTGTGAGGCATGTACAGGCGACGGAATCAACAAGATCGAGATGAACTTCCTTCCCGACATCTATGTAACATGCGAGGTGTGCGGCGGAAAGCGCTACAACAGGGAAACTCTGGAGGTACTTTATAAAGGCAAGAGCATTTATGATGTCCTTGACATGACAGTGGAAGAGGCACTTGCATTCTTTGAAAATGTACCGAGGATCAAAAACAAGATACAGACACTCTACGATGTGGGTCTGTCATATTTAAAGCTGGGGCATCCTTCAACCCTGCTTTCGGGCGGCGAAGCCCAGAGAATCAAGCTTGCGACCGAGCTCAGCAAAAAGAGCACCGGCAAAACCATTTACATTCTTGACGAACCGACTACCGGTCTTCATTTTGCCGATGTCGACAAGCTTGTGCAGATACTGAAAAAGCTCACGGACGGCGGAAATACCGTGCTTGTCATCGAGCATAATCTTGACGTAATAAAGACGGCAGATTATATAATCGATATCGGACCCGACGGCGGCGACGGCGGCGGAAGGGTGATCGCAAAAGGCACGCCCCGCGAAGTGGCAAAGGACAAAAAATCATATACCGGAATCTATCTCAAAAGGATATTTGACAATGAGTAACCATTTTTATGCGATGATGTCCAGAATGAAATATATCGAACGCTGGGCACTGATGAGAAATTCAGAAAAGGAAAACATAAGCGAGCATTCGCTTGAAGTGGCAATGATCGCCCACGGACTTGCTGTCATCGGCAATGTACGTTTCGGAAAAAACTATAATCCCGAACGCTGTGCCCTGATTGCCATGTATCACGACAGCTCCGAAATCATCACCGGTGACATGCCTACCCCTGTCAAATACTACAATACAAGTATTTCTGGAATATACCATGAAATAGAGGACAAGGCTAACGAGACACTTTTATCAATGCTGCCCGAGGATATCAGGGAAAGCTACAAGGAGTATTTTTTCAAGAATGAGAAAGACGAAGAACTTTGGAAGCTTGTGAAGGCGGCAGATAAGCTTTCCGCGCTGGTAAAGTGTATAGAAGAGGAAAATTTCGGAAACAGGGAATTTTCAAGCGCCAAGGAAGCAACAAGAATGGCAATAAAGGAAATGAATCTGCCGGAGGCGGATGAGTTCCTGCGGGAATTCATGCCGAGCTACAGCCTGACTCTTGACAATCTGAGATAGACGGTACGGAAGAGAGGAAAATTTGAAAAGAGCAATTTATGTAGATTATGAAAATGTTTCGCTGCACGGGCTTGAAGCGATAGAGCAGCTTGGCAGCGACGATAATGTCAAAATTTTCATAGGAACCCAGAGCACCAGACTCTCGATGGAGGATGCGGACAGAATATTTAACTGCGAGGCAAACGTTGAACTGATAACAAATAAATACATAGGAAAGAACGCACTGGATTTCATAATCATGGTTTACATGGGCTATGATATCGCAAAAGGCCTTGCAAATGCATATTTTGTCGTATCGAATGACAAGGGCTATGACCCGGCCATATACCAGATGAGAAAGCTCAGCGGACTTACGGTCCAGAGAAAAGCGGATATTTCATTTGTGCTTAAGGAAAAGATAAATGAAAGCATAAGCGTTCCCGAAGAAAAAACCGAGACCGTTGAAAAGAAGAAAGGTTTCGGAAGGCGGCTGCTCGGAATACTCGGCATCGGGAAGGAAAAAGAAGAGCCTGCGGCCGAGGAGCCGATCGAAGAGATTGCAACCGAAACGGTTGTTATCGGTAAAGATGACAGTGTCGTCCGTGATAAAGTGCTGAACGAACTTGTAGGAGAAAGCAAGCCGCAGCGCGGAAGAAACGGTAACAGATACGGCAGCCGCAACAATAACCGTTACGGACAGGGCAGAAGGAGCAACGAAAGAAAACCAAAGCAGGCGGAAGCAAAAACAGAGGCAAAACCTGAGACAAAGCCGGAAACAAAGCCTGAGAAAAAAACTGACACAAAAAGAAAAACTGACGGCAGAAACAAACAGCAGGAAAATAATAAGCTAAAGCCCGCGGATAACAAGCCTGAGGCTGTTGAAAACAAAAAAAATGAACCGGTAAAAAACATAAATCAGGAAACTGCTGAAAATAATAAACCGGAAACTGCGGAAAATAAAAATGAAGCAAAAAGCAGAAAACAGAACCGCAGAAGAGGACGCGGCCCTTCCGTCAAAAAAACGGATAATCAGGCCGAAAGCACCGGAAATAAAGAGGTACAACAGGAAAGTAATGCCGGGAAAAATGATGCCGGGAACACTGCTGCAGATGAAAATGCATCAGAAGAAAAGAAAGGCAGACGAAAGGTAACAAGAAGGGTAAGCGGAAAAAAAGCTCCCGAAAAACCGTTGAAAACACCCGAGGAACTTGAAAGAGAAAGACAGCGTGATGAGGCTTTTGCATTGTTAAAAGAACTTCATGACGAACAATAAGCAACTTATCGGAGGAAAGCTTAAATGAACAAAATGACTGAGGAAATGGTACTTGTAATGGATTTCGGTGGCCAGTACAACCAGCTGATAGCAAGAAGAGTCAGGGAATGCGGAGTATATGCCGAGGTACATTCCTACAAAAAAATATCCGTAAATGAGATAAAGGAAATGTCACCCAAAGGCATAATCTTTACCGGAGGACCCAACAGTGTTTACGGCGAAAATGCCCTGCACTATGACAAAGAAATCTTTAATATCGGTATACCGATTCTCGGTATTTGCTACGGCGCGCAGCTCATGGCCTATGAGCTCGGAGGGAATGTTAAGACTGCCGGTATCAGCGAGTACGGAAAGACCGAGGTGGTCGTTGACAAGGAATCGGTGATGTTCAGAAAAGTCCCGAAGATCAATACATGCTGGATGAGCCATACCGACATGATAACAGAGCTTCCCGCAGGCTTCAAGGCGACTGCAAAGACTTCCTCCTGTCCGATAGCTGCGATGGAAAATGCCTCAAAGAAACTTTATGCGGTTCAGTTCCATCCCGAGGTAAACCACACCGAGTACGGTAAAGAGATGCTTCGCAGCTTTGTATATGATGTCTGCGGCTGCAAGGGCACATGGAGAATGGAATCATTTGTTGAGACCTCAATAAAGCAGCTCAGAGAGAAAATCGGAGACGGAAAAGTACTATGTGCGCTCTCGGGCGGTGTAGATTCGTCCGTAGCGTCTGTTCTGCTCAGTAAGGCAATTGGCAAGCAGCTTACCTGTGTTTTTGTCGATACGGGCCTTTTAAGAAAAAATGAAGGCGATGAGGTTGAAGAGTTTTTTGGTTCCAAGGGTCTCTATGAACTGAATTTTATCCGCGTAAATGCTGCGGAAAGATATTATAAAAAGTTAAAAGGCGTTGACGATCCCGAAAAGAAGAGAAAGATCATAGGCGAGGAATTTATCAGAATTTTCGAAGAAGAAGCAAAGAAAATCGGTGCCGTTGATTATCTTGTGCAGGGAACGATTTATCCCGACGTGATCGAATCAGGCCTTAATGATTCGGCAGTGATAAAGAGCCACCATAACGTAGGAGGACTTCCTTCGGTAGTGGACTTCAAGGAAATAATAGAACCGCTCCGCATGCTCTTTAAAGACGAGGTTCGTCAGGCAGGCCTTGAACTCGGCATCCCTCATTACCTTGTATTCCGTCAGCCCTTCCCCGGCCC
>DFFN01000164.1 GCA_002369525.1 Lachnoclostridium sp. UBA3775
GATATCGATGCAAACGGTATCGTAAATGTATCAGCCAAGGATCTCGGAACCGGCAGAGAGCAGCATATTACAATTACTGCAGGCTCAAACCTTTCCGAAGCAGATATCGAGAAGGCTGTTAAGGAAGCAGCAGAGTTCGAGGCTCAGGATAAGAAGAGACGTGAGGCAGTTGATGTCCGTAACGATGCAGATGCGATCGTTATCCAGACAGAAAAGGCACTTGCGGATGTCGGCGATTCACTTGATCCCGCACTTAAGGGCGGCGTAGAGGCCGATCTTCAGGCACTTAAGGATCTCGTTAACAAGACCGCTCCCGAGGCAATGGGTGAGGCCGAGGTTGAAGAGATGAAGGCTGCAAAGGAGAAGCTCATGAATTCCGCACAGGCTCTGTTCCAGAAGATGTATGAGCAGTCTCAGGGCCAGGCAGCAGGCGGCGGTCCCGCACCTGATATGGGTCAGTCTGCAGGCGGTCCCAATCCTCAGGGCTATGAGGACGTAGTTGACGGAGAATACAAAGAAGTATAATCCACGTTTTATGTGAAATTTGAAATTCGCTAAAAGGGGTCAGAGAACTTCTGACTCCTTTAGTGAGTTATTTTTAGAAGTTAATTAGCGAGGATAAAGATGGCTGAAAATAAAAGAGATTACTATGAAGTGCTTGGTGTTTCCAAGACAGCCAGCGATGATGAATTAAAGAAGGCTTACAGAAAGCTTGCAAAAATGTACCACCCCGATATGCATCCGGGTGATGCTGAGGCCGAAGCAAAATTCAAGGAAGCCAGTGAAGCATACTCGGTGCTTAGCGATAAGGAAAAGAGGGCAAAATATGACCAGTTCGGTCATGCTGCCTTTGAACAGGGCGCAGGTGGCGGCGGCTTTGACTTTGGCGGTTTTGATTTCAGCGATATCTTCAGCGATCTTTTCGGAGGCGGATTTGGCGACATGTTCGGAGGCGGAAGCGGAAGAAGCAGAAATTCCGCAGGTCCCAAGATGGGTGCATCCGTACGCACCGCAATACGCATAACCTTTGAAGAGGCTGTTTTTGGCTGTGAAAAAGAACTTGAGTTAAACCTCAAGGAAGACTGTCCGACATGCGGAGGCACAGGTGCAAGGCCCGGTACAAGCGTTGAAACCTGTAAGAAATGTAACGGCCGCGGTTCCGTAATCTATACTCAGCAGTCAATCATCGGTATGGTCCAGAACCAGCGCGTATGTCCCGACTGTAAGGGCTCCGGCAAGACCATAAAGGAAAAATGCAAGGATTGCTACGGTACCGGCTACATTACCAACCGCAAGAAGATCAAGGTAACCGTTCCTCCGGGAATCGATGACGGCCAGAGCATCAGAATCAGAGGAAAGGGTGAGCCGGGCATCAACGGAGGTCCGAGAGGAGATCTGCTTGTTGAGGTCCAGGTAAGCTCGCATCCGATTTTCCAGAGAAGAGGCATGGACATTTTCTCGTCTGCTCCTATGTCATTTACAACGGCTGCACTCGGCGGTGAGGTTAGGATTTCAACCGTAGACGGCGATGTGCTTTATGATGTGAAGGCAGGAACCCAGACCGATACAAAGATCAGACTGAAAAACAAGGGCGTTCCTTCAATCCAGAATAAGGATGTCAGAGGGGATCACTATGTTACCTTGGTTGTTCAGGTTCCTACAAAGCTGAACGCACAGCAGAGGGATCTTTTAAAGCAATATGAAGGAACCTTCGGCGGTAAGGCTGACGGCGGCGAAAGCAAAAAGAAGAATAAATTTTTCGGAAAATAAATAATGAAGTGGAAAAAGATCATAATTAAAACCAAGGCTGATCATGAAGCACTGGTCTCGGACATGCTCGTTGAAAAGGGCTTTGAGGGCATTGAAATACTTGATAACAAGCAGCTTTCCGAAGAGGATGCGGCAAAAATGTTTATCGATATTCCTCCGGAGCTCGATGAGAGCGACGACTCTGCAACAGTAAGCTGTTACTTTGATGTCGATGAGGATGAAAATGAAAAGCTTGAGCTTGTAAAGCAGGGCATTGAGGAGCTTTCCTGTTTCATGGATACCGACGGTATTGAGATCAGTCTTTCCGAAACCGAGGATAAGGACTGGATGAATAACTGGAAGGAATTTTTCAAGCCCTTCAGAATCGATGATACCATTGTGATCAAACCCACATGGGAAACTCTTACCGACAGCAAGCCCGGTGACATGGTAATCGAGATAGACCCCGGTTCTGCCTTCGGCACCGGTGCGCATGAGACGACAAAGCTTTGTATACTTGCCCTGAAAAAGTATATGAACTCTGCCGGGGCTTCGGGAAATAACGGAAGACAAAGAGTTCTTGATGTCGGCTGCGGTAGCGGAATCCTTTCTATCGCTGCAAAAATGCTGGGTGCTGACGGAGTTTTCGGAACGGATATTGACGAAAATGCTGTGATGGTATCCTATAAAAATGCGGAAGTCAACAGACTTGAAACCGTTAAATCAGGCAGCTATGAAAGCGGAAAGCTGAGCTTTCTTACCGGAAATCTGATAGACGATGCGGGGCTAAGGAAAAGAGTAGGACTCGGAAAATATGATGTGGTTGTTGCAAACATACTTGCCGACATCATCATGCCTCTTTCGGATGTTGTTAGAGAAATGATGGCTGACGGAGCATATTTTATCAGCTCTGGCATACTAAATACTCGTGAAGCTGAGGTCAGCGAAAGACTTAAGAAGAACGGTTTTGAGATTGTTGAGGTGCTTCGCTTAGGCGACTGGGTAAGCATAATCGCAAAATAAGTTTTTATGGAAAGGCGCAAAAATGTCAGGTTTTTTCATACCTTCCCAAAACATAAATAACGATGAAATAGTGATCACCGGCTCTGATGTGAACCACATAAAAAATGTGCTTCGCATGAGGGTCGGTGATGTCTTGTCATGCAATGACTCCAAAGGTTTTGTCTACAAGTGTAGAATTACTGAATTCTTGCAAGACAGTATAAAACTGGAGCTTGTGGAAAAGCAGCAGGGTAACACTGAGCTCAGCTTGAAGATATCTCTTTTCCAGGGTCTTCCAAAGGCTGACAAGATGGAGCTTATCATACAGAAGGCGGTTGAAACCGGTGTCTTTGAAATATATCCGGTGATAAATGAACGCTCTGTTGTTAAGCTTGACGAAAAGACTGCCGCAAAGAAAACAGAGCGCTGGCAGAAAATTGCCGAGGCTGCCGCAAAACAGTCCGGACGGGGAATGATTCCTGTGGTTCACAAGCCCTTGTCCTACAAGGATGCAATGAAGCTTGCAAAAGAAAACGTTAACGAGATCATTTTTCCTTATGAAAGCGCAGAGGGCATGGTGTATTCCAAAAAGGTGATCACTGAAGCTGCCGGAATGGAAAGCTGTGCAGTGTTTATCGGACCCGAAGGCGGTTTTTCAGAAGCAGAGCTTGAACTTGCGAAAAATAACGATGCCAGAGTCATAAGCCTCGGCCACCGCATACTTCGCACCGAGACTGCCGGACTTTTTGTGATGTCTCTGCTTTCTTTTGAATGTGAATGCAGGTGATTGTTGACTTTTTATATAAAAAAATATATAATACTGTGTGTTGTTGACATCCCGGATTGCCGGTATGATTATTTTGGTAAAGGATTGAGATCTTGAATATATATCTTGACAATGCAGCAACAACCAAACTGAGTGAAAGAGCCTTTGAAGAAATGAAAAAGGCTTTTTTTGACATGTACGGAAATCCCTCGTCGCTTCATGACAAGGGCGTTGAGGCTTCAAATCTTCTCAAAAAATCCAGATCCTTTTTTGCAAATGTTCTTAAGTGCGAAGAAAAGGAGATTGTTTTCACTTCGGGCGGTACCGAATCAAATAATATGGCGATAATCGGCACGGCTCTTGCGAATAAAAGGCGCGGAAAGCATATAATCACTACGAATTTTGAACATGCTTCAGTCTATAATCCCATGCTTTTTCTGGAAAAAGAAGGCTTCGAGATTACTTTCGCTGCGGCAGACCGGATGGGAAGGCTTGATCCTGACTATCTTGCTTCTCTTGTCAGGGATGATACTATACTTGTAAGCACAATGATGGTAAACAACGAAGTAGGTTCAGTGCTTGATATAGAAGCTCTCGTAAAAGCCGTGAAGGCAAAGAATCCGCAGACTCTTTATCATGTTGATGCAATACAGGGCTTTCCTAAATATAAGATCGTACCGAAAAAACTCGGCATCGATCTGTTGTCGGCAAGCTCACATAAATTCAGAGGCCCCAAGGGCTGCGGCTTTATTTACATAAAAAACAAAACGAAGATAAGTCCGATAATTTTCGGCGGAGGACAGCAGCACGATTTAAGGTCGGGAACGGAAAATGTACCCGGTATAGTTGGAATGACTGAAGCTGCAAGCGAATATATTGAAAAGCAGCAGGAAAATGCTGAAAAAATGTATGCTCTTAAGGAAAGGCTGATTTCGGGCCTTCTGGGTCTTAACGGTACGGGAAGCATAGAAGGAATAAGGATCAATGCTTTGTTTGAAGAAGGCGATGATCCCGGAAACATTGATGCTGAAACGCTTAAATCAAGGATCAGGGCCACTGCCTGCCATATCGTAAGCGTAAGCTTTCCTAAGGCAAGGAGCGAGGTTTTCCTTCATGTGCTTGAAATGAAGGGCATAAGGGTTTCAAGCGGCTCAGCGTGTTCGTCAAACCATCCGGCAATAAGCGGAAGCCTTAAGGCAATCGGAGTACCGGACGAATATCTTGATACAACGCTTCGCTTTTCGCTTTCACCCGACAATACAGAAGAAGAAATTGACTATGTTATCAGTACTGTGAAAAATGAGCTGCCCACCTATATGCAGTTTTTCAGAAAGTAAGGATCAGACGAGAGGAAAAAGGATAATGTATAAAGCTTTTTTGTTAAAATATAACGAGATAGGCCTTAAGGGCAAAAACCGCAATTATTTTGAAGGCTGTCTTGTAAACAATGTCAGGAACACCATTAACAAACAGGGCGTGGATTTTCATGTTTACCGCGAGCAGGGCAGGGTTTTTGTTGAATGCCCCGACGGCTATGATTATGACGATGCGGTAGAGGCACTCGGAACCATCTTCGGAATACAGGGCTATGCCCCGGTCTATGTCATTGATTCGACCGAATGGGAGGATGTAAAAAAAGGTGCGGTTGATTTTGTAAGCAATTATTTTGACTCGCATGATTTCACTTTTAAATGCTTCGCGAAAAGAGGCGACAAAACATATTTCAAGACCTCTCCGGAAATCTGTGCGGACATAGGCGAAGTGCTTCTTGACAGTTTCCCGGGACTTAAGGTAGACGTTCACAATCCTGAAAAGAGCATTACGGTAGAGATAAGGAATAAGACCTATATCTTCACCGACTATATCAAAGGACCCGGCGGAATGCCCGTCGGATGCAACGGAAAGGCCATGCTTCTTCTTTCGGGAGGAATCGATTCGCCCGTTGCCGGTTATATGATCTCAAAAAGAGGCGTATCCATCGATGCAACCTATTTCCATGCACCTCCTTATACAAGCGAAAGAGCAAAGCAGAAGGTTGTTGACCTTGCAAAGCTTATCAGCCGTTACACAGGCCCAATAAATCTGCACGTGGTTAATTTTACCGATATACAGATGTATATTTACCAGACCTGCCCGCATGAGGAGCTTACAGTTATCATGCGCCGTTATATGATGAGGATAGCCGAGAAAATCGCGGAGAAGGCAAATTGCCTTGCGCTCGTGACGGGCGAGAGCATCGGTCAGGTGGCAAGCCAGACTATGCAGAGTCTTAACTGCACTAATGCTGTCTGCAAAATGCCGGTATACAGGCCGCTTATCGCTTTTGACAAGGACGATATCATAGCAGTTTCGGAAAAGATCGGAACATATGAGACTTCGGTACTTCCTTTTGAGGATTGCTGCACGATATTTGTTGCAAAGCATCCCGTTACCAAGCCGGTGCTTGAACAGATTGAAAAATCCGAAACGCTTCTTGAAGAAAAGATCGACGAAATGGTGCAGACTGCCCTTGATACAAGGGAAGTGATTCATGTAAAATAAAGTGGTTAAAAGAAATAAAAAAGAGTGCCCGTACGGACACTCTTTGAAATTCTTATGGTAGATTTGCTTACTGCTCGGTATAAGGCTTGAGAGTCTCAAGAATCTTGTCAACGTTTTCGGTTGAATGGATGTTGAGAGTGATGGGCTTTGAAAGATCAAGACTGAAGATACCCATGATCGACTTAGC
>DFFN01000087.1 GCA_002369525.1 Lachnoclostridium sp. UBA3775
ATATGCTCACAAGAATCCGCAATGCCAATACGGCAAAGCACGACACCGTTGAAATTCCTTCTTCTAAGATGAAGCTTTCCATAGCCGAGATCCTCAAAGATGAAGGTTATATCGCAGGCTATGAAGTAAAGGGCGACGGCGTTGCAAAAAATATCGTAGTTACTCTTAAGTACAGTGCTGACAAGTCGGAGAGAATACTCACCGGTCTTAAAAAGATCAGCAAACCCGGTCTTCGTATCTATGCAGGCGCGCAGGATCTTCCCAAGGTCCTCGGCGGACTCGGTATCGCCATTATTTCAACAAATGAAGGCGTTATGACCGACAAGCAGGCCCGCGAAAAGAACGTAGGCGGAGAAGTTCTGGCGTACGTATGGTAAGCTTTTGACAGTACTTAAATGACTGGCAAAGCTACGCAGCAGTAAAAGACAGATTAACATTACAATAAAAAAGGAGAAAAGGCGAAATGTCACGTATCGGAAAAATGCCTATCGCGATTCCTGCCGGTGTAAATGTAGAAGTCGCAGAAAATAACAAAGTGACTGTTAAAGGCCCCAAGGGAACGCTTGAAAGAGTTCTTCCCGCGGAAATGACCATCAAGGTCGAGGGCGCTGAAGTAGTGGTCAGCCGTCCCAACGACTTAAAGAGAAACAAAGCCCTTCACGGACTTACCCGCAGTCTCATCAACAACATGGTTATCGGAGTATCCGAAGGATACAAAAAGACCCTTGAGATCAACGGCGTCGGTTACCGTGCCGCAAAGCAGGGCAAAGTTCTTACTCTTACGCTTGGATATTCACATCCCATTGAAATGACCGATCCCGAAGGTCTTGAAGTAACCGTAGAGGATTCCAACAAGATCACGGTATCCGGCATTGACAAGGAAAAGGTCGGACAGTATGCGGCTGAGATCCGCGGCAAGAGAGGACCTGAACCTTATAAGGGCAAGGGTATCAAGTATTCAGACGAGCACATCCGCCGCAAGGTCGGTAAGGCCGGAAAGTAAAATAAGGAGGTATAAGCGAATATGATCAGGAAAAGTTCAAAAGCCGTAAACCGTATCAAAAAGCACGGCCGTATCCGTAATCGTTTCCAGGGAACAGCGGAGCGCCCCCGTCTTGCGGTTTTCCGCAGCAACAATCACATGTATGCACAGATAATTGACGACATCGCAGCCACCACCTTAGTTGCGGCTTCCACTACCGAAAAAGAGGTTAAAGGTGAGCTCACAAAGACAAATGATGTTGCGGCTGCCGCCTATGTAGGTACAGTTATCGCAAAGCGCGCCCTTGAAAAGGGTATCACCACGGTGGTATTCGATCGCGGCGGTTACATTTATCACGGAAAGGTTCAGGCCCTCGCTGACGCAGCTCGCGAAGCAGGTCTTGAATTCTAAGGGGAGGACAGTATGAAGCGTAATATCATTGATACAAGCAGTTTTGAAATGAGTGATAACGTTGTAGCCATCAAGCGCGTCAGCAAGACCGTTAAGGGTGGACGCAACAGCAGATTCTCTGCCCTCGTAGTTGTAGGTGACGGAAACGGTCACGTAGGCGCAGGCGTAGGAAAGGCAGTAGAAATTCCCGAAGCGATCCGCAAAGGAAAAGAAGCAGCCTTAAAGTCTGTAGTAGAGATAGCGATCGATGAAAACGGAAGTATTCCTCACGACTTCATCGGCAAATTCGGAAGCGCTCAGGTAATGCTCAAGCGTGCTCCCGAAGGTACCGGCGTTATCGCCGGAGGCCCTGCCCGTGCGGTCATGGAACTTGCCGGCATCAAAAATATCCGTACCAAATCTCTCGGCTCAAATAACAAGCAGAACGTAGTCCTTGCTACTATCCAGGGACTTATAAGCTGCAAGACTCCCGAGGAAGTCGCAAGACTTCGCGGCAAGTCCGTAAGCGAGATCAAAGGTTGACAGGAGGGACTATTACTATGGCAAATTTAAAGATAACATTAGTAAAATCCACCATCGGTGCGGTTCCCAAACACAAAAAGACAGTTGAAGCACTCGGCCTCAAGAAACTCAATCACAGCGTAATCATGCCAGACAACGGTGCGACCCGCGGCATGATCGCTCAGGTTAAGCATCTTGTAAAGGTTGAAGAGGCTTAAAGGAGGTACGGCATGAAATTATCCAATTTAAGACCTGCTGATGGCGCGACTCACAACGACAATTTCCGTCGCGGACGCGGACACGGCTCAGGCAACGGCAAGACTGCCGGAAAAGGCCACAAGGGTCAGAAGGCTCGTAGCGGAGCGCCCCGTATCGGCTTTGAAGGCGGACAGATGCCCCTTTACCGCCGTCTCCCCAAGAGAGGCTTCACAAACATCAATACCAAGAACATCGTTGCCATAAACTTAAGCGCTCTCGAGCGTTTTGAGGATGGAAGCGAAGTTACCGCTCAGACTCTCCTTGAGGCCGGCATTATCAAAAATGCAGGCGACGGAGTCAAGATTCTCGGCGGCGGAGAGCTTACCAAAAAGCTTAACGTCAAGGTTCAGGCCTACAGCGAAAGCGCAAAGGCTAAAATCGTAGAATTAGGCGGCACTGCCGAGGAGGCATAAAGATGTTCAAAACATTCCGTAAAGCACTGGAAATAGAAGAAATCCGTAAGAGGCTGCTCTTCACGCTTCTTATGATGGTTATCGTGCGTATCGGATGTCAGATTCCCACACCGGGTATAAATCCCGCGGCCGTTACAAGCTGGTTTGAGCAGCTTGCACTCAGCAACAACACGGGATTTAACTTCTTTAATACAATTACGGGCAGTTCTTTCTCCACAATGTCGATCTTCGCACTGAGCATATCTCCGTATATCACCAGCTCGATTATCGTACAGCTCCTTACCATAGCTATTCCCAAACTTGAAGAGCTTAGCAAGGAGGGAGAAGAAGGCCGTAAGACTATCAATAAGATCACCCGTTATCTGACTATTGCTCTTGCGCTGATCCAGTCAACTTCCATGGCTATAGGCTTCGGTTCAAACTATCTGACGAACTATACCTGGTACAACGTCATAATCATCGGCGTCGTAATGACCGCAGGTAGCGCATTCCTTATGTGGATAGGTGAGCAGATCACCGACAGAGGACTCGGAAACGGTATTTCGGTTATCCTGCTTATAAACATTCTTTCAAGTCTTCCGAATGATTTCCGGACGATGTATACCACCTTTATCCAGGGCAAAGACCTTTGGCTCGGAATACTTATCGCGATTGTTATTCTGGCGCTTATTTTCGCTCTTGTGGTATTTGTCGTTTATCTTCAGGACGGCGAAAGAAAAGTCCCGGTACAGTATGCTCAGCGCATGAGCGGAAGAAAGCTCGTTGGCGGACAGGCCTCGCATATTCCCGTAAAGGTAAATACTGCGGGCGTTATTCCGGTAATCTTTGCTTCCTCGCTGCTCAGCATGCCGGCGATCATTGCAGGATTTCTCGGAGTAAACACCTCTGCGCCGACCACTACCGGAGGACATATCATCAAGGGCCTTTCACAGAGCTCATGGTTTAACTTCTCCTCAGGCGAGTGGTACTATACTTTCGGCGTTCTGATTTACATCGGACTGCTTATATTCTTTGCATACTTCTATACATCAATTACCTTCAATCCCATGGAAGTAGCAAACAACCTCAAAAAACAGGGCGGCTTTGTACCCGGTATCAGACCCGGAAAGCCTACCTCCGAATACATCGAAAAGATCCTCAACAAGATCATAATCATCGGTGCGTTTGGACTTCTTATCATTGCGATCATTCCTATCGTCCTTACGGGCATAACAGGAGTAGGCAGCTCGCTTTGCTTCTTCGGAACCTCGCTTATCATTATCGTAGGCGTTATCATCGAAACTCTGAAGCAGGCTGAATCCATGATGGTTGTAAGAAACTACAAGGGATTCCTTGACGAGTAATGACGGAGGAATTGTCATGAAACTGATACTTCTCGGAGCCCCGGGAGCCGGAAAAGGAACTCAGGCAAAGCTGATAGCAAATCATTTTGGCATCCCGCATATCTCCACCGGAGATATTTTCAGGACAAATATCAAAAACGGCACTGAGCTGGGCATCAAAGCAAAGGAATATATGGACAAAGGCGCGCTCGTCCCCGATGAGCTGACCGTCGATCTTGTCCTTGACACCCTTTCATCGCCCGAGTGCAGCGGCGGCTATGTGCTGGACGGTTTTCCGAGAACGATAAATCAGGCAGAGGCGCTTGACGCGGCGCTTGCAAAAAAAGGCGACGCGATCGACAGCGTTATAGACATCGAAGTCGATGATGAAGCTATCATTGAGAGAATGTCAGGCAGAAGAGTCTGCCCCGCCTGCGGAGCCAGTTTCCATGTCGTAAATATTCCGCCCGCTAAAGAAGGAATATGCGACGCCTGCGGAGCGCAGCTGATCATCCGTAAGGATGACGAGCCTGAGACGGTGAAGGCAAGACTTGCCACATATCATAAGCAGACGCAGCCGCTTATCGGATATTATACCGAGCGCGGAAAAAACGTCCGTATCGACGGCATGCAGGATATGGAATCCGTATTTGATCAAATCAAAGAAAAGCTGGCAAAATAATGGCAATAACTATCAAAACAAAAGCTGAAATAGATTTAATGAGGGAATCGGGACACCGCCTTTCAAAAGTCTTTGATATCATGAAAGAAGCGCTTCGCCCCGGAATGACCACAAAGGACATAGACCGGATCGGCGAAAAAGCGATCAGAAGCCTTGGCGGCATCCCGAATTTTCTCAACTATAACGGCTTCCCCGCATCTATCTGCGTTTCCGTAAACGACGAGGTAGTGCACGGCATACCTGACGACGAGAGAGTCATCCGCGAAGGCGACATAGTGAGCCTTGACGCGGGAATGATCTACAAAGGCTGGCACTCCGACGCGGCAAGGACTTTTGCCGTAGGAAATATCAGCCCGGAAGCAGAGCAGCTTATCCGCGTCACGAGGGAATGCTTCTTTGAAGGAATCAAGATGGCAAGAGCCGGAAATTATCTTCATGACATCAGCAATGCCATCGCCGATCATGCGGACAAGTACGGCTACGGGATAGTTGAAGATCTTGTGGGACACGGAATAGGGACCCATCTTCACGAAGATCCGGAGGTTCCGAACTTTCACGTCAAATCCAAAGGCCCGAAGCTTCACGCCGGAATGACGCTCGCAATAGAGCCGATGATAAATGCCGGATGCGCCGAAGTGGACTGGCTCGCAAACGACTGGACTGTAGTTACGATGGACGGTGCTCTGTCAGCCCATTATGAAAACACGATCGTCATCCGGGACGGAGACCCGGAGATACTTACTCTGGTAGGTGATTATTAAGGAGGAATTGAATGTCTAAATCCGATGTCATCGAAATCGAAGGCACAGTTGTCGAGAAACTCCCTAATGCAATGTTTCAGGTAGAACTCGAAAACGGACATCAGGTACTGGCCCATATCAGCGGCAAGCTTCGTATGCATTACATAAAGATCTTGCCGGGAGATAAGGTTACGTTGGAGCTGTCTCCGTATGACCTTACAAAAGGCCGTATCATTTGGAGAGACAAGTAATTTACTGCTTGCTTAAAGAATTTAAAAGTGTTATAATTTCAATTCGCCCGAAAAGAAAGGAGCGTAAAGATTATGAAAGTCAGATCTTCTGTAAAACCGATTTGCGAAAAATGCAAAGTCATCAAACGCAAGGGTTCTATCCGCATTATTTGCGAAAACCCCAAGCACAAACAGAGACAAGGCTAAAAAATTTTAATAGGAGGAAAAGGGACATATGGCTCGTATTTCAGGTGTAGATTTACCGAGAGAAAAACGCGTTGAGATCGGTCTCACGTACATCTACGGTATCGGAAGAACCTCTTCCAACAAGATCCTGGCCAAAGCCGGGGTCAACCCTGATACCCGTGTCAAGGATCTCACTAACGACGAAGTAAACAAGCTTAGTGAAATCATTGTAAACGAGTATATGGTAGAAGGTGATCTTCGTCGTGAAGTCGCAATGAACATCAAGCGTCTCCAGGAGATCGGCTGCTACCGTGGCAAACGTCATAGAAACGGACTCCCTGTTCGTGGTCAGAACACCAAGAACAATGCGCGTACGCGTAAGGGACCCAGAAGAACCGTTGCCAACAAGAAAAAATAACACCTGATAAGTAGATAAAGACCCTTTTATATAATATCTGCGGTCTTTGATCTGTTTATCAAAGCGAAAGTTTCAAAAAATAAACAGAAAGGAACCCATAAGGGAAGGTTAGTTTAGAAATGGCAAAGAAAGTGTCATCAAAAAAAGTGACAAAAAGACGTGTCAAGAAAAACGTTGAACATGGCCAGGCACATATCCAATCATCCTTTAACAACACCATAGTTACCCTTACAGACGCACAGGGTAATGCTCTTTCATGGGCAAGTGCCGGTG
>DFFN01000010.1 GCA_002369525.1 Lachnoclostridium sp. UBA3775
AGGCCGAAAAACCTCCTGCCATGAGACCCATGGACTGGAATGCCATCATTTTATAGGTAAATGCCGCAATGACCGTTGCGATCAGGGTGATGGCTGCCATCATATAGGAATAATCCTTGTCGGAATCGGTTTCCTTCGCATATATCTTATTGCCTGCCATCAGGCTGTCATATTCCTTTTTATAATCGATCTCGTCCTTCTTTGCGGAGCTTCCCATCATCATTTTAAGCTCGTCGAGCCAGTCATTAAGCTCGGAGCAGATTCTCTTTTTGAACTTTTCATCGGTAAGCCCGATATCTCCGGAGATTTTAAGCATTATAGGCTGTGAAGGCATATCGGCATCTTCGCCCGGCTCCATAACGTTTGAAATATCTGCCTCGACACCCTTTTCCTCGAAAATTTTGCGGATGCGTTTTCCGAGTTCCTCTATGCTTTTTTCAGCCGTGAACCTGTCTATGTTTTCTTTGATATTCTTTATGCAGACCAGCACACCCTCATCGGATACGGTAAGATAAAAATCCTTTTTTGCCTTATTGTCAGCCTTGTTGTACAGGCTTATCTCGTAGGTTTTGCTGCCTACGAACCCCTCCTGCTTGTGAATAAGATTATCGGCTGAAGATATAATTTCAATTATTCCCTCGTTAAAATCTGTTCTGTTCACTTTTTTTCTCCTTAATTCAGGATACTGCGCATAAGAAGCGCCTTTTCAAATCACTTCTATATAATATCATTTAATTCTTCTCTTGTCAATATGGTGCACTTTTTGGGCGGTTTTTACCAAATCACAGCTGAATGAGCTTAAGGATGTTGACATAAACATAATCAATAACGGCAGAATTGACGATATTAATGAAGTAAGATTTTTATTGACGTTTTCCTCCTTAAACTATATAATAGTAATGTTATAAATCACAGGAGGAAAAGTAATGATTACTTTACATGATAAGGGCGTCTATCTCGTTGACGGCGTTCCTTCTGAAGAATGCGGTGTTTCAAAAGAGGAAGCTAAAAAGGCCACACTGACCTATTCCTGCCTTACGGCACACAACACTTCCGGAAACGACGAAAAACTTAAGATTAAATTCGATGCCATGGTAAGCCATGACATCACTTATGTCGGTATCATCCAGACCGCAAGGGCTTCGGGGCTTAAAGAGTTCCCTCTTCCCTATGCAATGACAAACTGCCATAACTCCCTTTGTGCAGTCGGCGGTACCATAAATGAGGATGACCATGTATTCGGTCTTTCCGCAGCTAAGAAATTCGGCGGAATATATGTTCCTGCCAACCAGTCCGTCATCCATTCCTATGCAAGAGAGGCACTTACAAAGTGCGGCGGAATGATACTCGGCTCCGATTCGCATACCCGTTACGGTGCTTTAGGTACCATGGGTGTCGGCGAGGGCGGACCCGAGCTTGTTAAACAGCTTCTTAAAAACACCTGGGACATAAATATGCCCGAGGTTGTTCTTGTTTATCTTAAAGGCAAACCCAGAAAGGGTATCGGTCCTCATGACGTTGCGATCGCGCTTGTCGGTGCCACCTTCGGAAACGGTTTCGTAAAGAACAAGGTTCTCGAGTTTGCAGGCCCCGGTGTCGCCAATCTCCCCATCGATTTCAGAAATGGTATCGATGTCATGACCACAGAGACCACCTGCCTTTCATCCATCTGGGAAACCGATGAAATCACAAAGGGCTTCTATGATGCTCACAAACGTGGTGAGTTCTACAAGGAGCTTAAGCCCGGCAAGGCAGCATATTACGATGCATGGATCGAGATCGATCTCGACAAGATTGAATCCATGATCGCACTGCCCTTCCATCCTTCAAATGCCTACACCATCCATGAATTCAACAAGAATGCCAAGGAAATCCTTGCAAAGGTTGAGGAAGAAGCAAAGAAGAAATTCCCCAAGGCCAAATTTGAGCTTCAGAACAAGGTTGACGGTGACAAGGTTATGGTCAGCCAGGGTATTATCGCAGGCTGCTCAGGCGGTACCTTCGACAACATTGATGAGGCTGCAGCTATCCTTAAGGGCGGCGATACAGGAAACGGCTATTTCTCGCTCTCGGTATATCCTACCAGTGTTCCTGTTTCCCTTGAGCTTACCAAAACAGGCGCTACTGCCGAGCTTTTAAAAGCCGGTGCCATCATTAAGCCTTCATTCTGCGGTCCCTGCTTCGGCGCAGGCGATGTTCCCGCAAACAACGGACTTTCAATCAGACATACCACACGTAACTTCCCTAACCGCGAGGGTTCAAAACCCGGTGAAGGACAGATTGCAGGCGTTGCACTGATGGATTCACGTTCCATCGCCGCTACCGCTCTTAACGGCGGCATTATCACGGCGGCAACAGATATTGATTATGATTATGAACCCCATGAGTATCATTTCGACAGCACTGTTTATGATCACAGGGTATATAACGGCTACGGCAAGGCAGACCCTTCGGTAGAGCTTATACTCGGTCCGAACATAACAAACTGGCCCGAAATGGATGCTCTTGCCGACAACATGCTCGTCAAGCTTGCCGCAGTTATCCATGACCCCGTTACAACTACCGACGAGCTCATTCCTTCCGGCGAGACCTCATCCTACAGAAGCAATCCTCTGCGTCTTGCGGAATTTGCACTCTCCCGCCGTGTTCCGGAATATGTTCCGAATTCAAAGGCTGTAAATGCAGTTGAGCAGGAAAGACGAAGCGGAAAAGCTCCCGAAGAAATCGTTAATGTACTTAATAAGGTCGGCGACGGTTCATTGCTTGTAAAAAATACCCAGTTTGGTTCATGCGTATTTGCCAACAAACCCGGTGACGGCTCCGCACGTGAGCAGGCTGCTTCCTGCCAGAAGGT
>DFFN01000116.1 GCA_002369525.1 Lachnoclostridium sp. UBA3775
GCTCTCCGTTTGCACAAAGGTCGATACGTCCCTGGCAGGAAAAAATCCAGGGATGAGCCTCTGCATCGCGGAACTGTATTTTTTCCGCGCGGAAGCTTTTCTTTCTCTCGTTCACAAAAAGATATTCCCAGAAGTCGATTGAAAAATTTCTGGGCTTGCTGACATAATACTTTGTGATTTCAAGCGCCGCATCATAGTATTCTTCCCAGCTGAGACAGTCGTTCCCCGCTTGTTCTATCCATCTCGGAGCCTCGGTGGTGCGGATGATCCTTACCCTGTTTATGCCGAGCTCATTAAGAAAATCAACGGAAGAGTTCATCACATCGAGGTTCCGCTTGTTGAGGTTCATCTGTATCATTACGATGAAGCCTCTCTCTTTACATAGTTTTATGGCGCGTACGGCTTTTTCCTCGGCACCAGGAACGCCCCTCATCCAGTCATGAAAGCCCAGGCCGTCAAAGGAGATTTTCATCACCGGCCGTGGCTCAAGCAGCGAAAGCCTGTCAAGAAGCTTTTCGTTTATAAAATAACCGTTGGTATTTATTGCAAGAAGGGTCATGCCGCACTTCTGAATTTCATCAATGATTTCAAAAAAGTCCGGATGCAGAAGGGGTTCGCCGCCGGTAAGCACCACGTTTGTCACACCCTCCTCAGATGCTTCACGGAGGATCCGTTTTGCATCCTCTGCCGACAGCTCGTTCCTCGGCACGCCGATGCTTCCGGCATTGAAGCAGTGACGGCAGTTGTAATTGCAGCGTTCGGTGATCTCAAGCTCGATGCTGTGAAAATAAATATGGGGATAAAAGTGATATTTCTGCCCATCGGCTGCCTTTTCACCCTCGGACGCAGTGCGGATAAGCCCCAGGCCAAGAAGTTCTGCCGTAAGCTCATCATCCGGCAAAAGAGCAGCATCTTCACAGTCCGAAAGCCTTGCAAACTGTTCTTTGCTTATCTGCACGGGAGCAGAGTGCTTTCCTTTGGTGTAATTATAAGGGCGGTTCAGCCACCCGCGAAGTGCTATGTTTTCCTGTAAAATATATCTGTTCATGAAGATTGCTTTCTGTACTGTGATTTCATCTCCGTATATGTTTCATATGCAAGCGGAAGCAGTTCGTTCAGACTGTTTATGTCTCTCATGCAGTCATATTTTCCTTCGATTTCCCAGCTTAATGGGCATCTGCCGAGGCAGACGGGAAGCATGACACAGTTTCTGCATTTTTCTCTGTCTGCGATGACGCGGCTTAAGAAGTATCCTGCCTCTTCTGTATTGTTAAGCTCATGGAAATCGGGATTTTCCGCTACATTTCCGATCACATGCTCAGCCTTTCCGAGAAACCAGTTGCATTTATAGATATTTCCCTGCTCGTCAATCTGGAAGCTTTTTTTTCTGGTCGCGTTGCAGGTAACGCCTGTGCTCTTGCCCTTAAGTAACGACATGATTTTTTCCTTGTCCTCGGATACCTTTAGAGTACGGTTTTTCTGGAAGAAATCATAGTATTCGGGATAGGAAAGCTCCAGTTCTTTAAGAGCGGAATTAACTTCCTTTTCCACACGCATACGCTCTGAGCTTACGATTATCCGGTTGCCGCTTTTTTCGTGGGTTTTCTGCAGATTATCCACAAGGGTTTCGTAGTCGGAGAGATTGTCCTTCCTCATGTTGCAGCGTATACGGTAGGTCATTTTTGTCGGAACCGAAAGGTTTTCAAGGATTTTGTCGTAGGAACCGCTTCCGTCGGCAAGAAATCGCATTCTGTCATGGCTTTCGCGGCTTCCGTCAACCGAAATCCTTACGGTATCAACGCCGATGCTTTCAAGGAGCCTTATATTGTTTTCCGAAAGGAAAAACCCGTTGGTATATATTGCGCTGTTGAAGGCAAGAGCGTGTTCATCACAGTAGGTCTTAAGAGCACTTCCGATCTGTGAAAGCACATCCATTGCAAGCATGGGCTCTCCGCCGAACCATATCAGTGAAATGCCCTTTGCACCTTTAAGAAGCTTTTTGGCAAAAGCGATTACCTTATCTGAAACCTCAGCTGTCATCCGTCCGGATCTTATCTGCCCGGTCTCTATGCAGTAGGCACAACGGAAGTTGCAGCCCATGGTGGGTGCAATTCCGAGATGTACATATGAATCTTCCTCCTGCCTTTTAAGCTGACGTTTTACAAGACTGTCATATTCATCATAGTCCACAAGGAAACCATTGTCATACAGGCTTTTCAGAAAAGGGGAGGATATATCGTCATAGGGAGCGCCGTCATAGATCAGCTTCTTAAACTCGTCAAGTATCAGAAACCTGCGGGTGCTGAAATTGTATAAAAGCCAGTCCGCATGCTCTTTCCTGTAGACCGCGTGGACGTAGTTGGATTTTCGGTATTGTTTTTCCATGATCAAGATTATCCGTAAAAATAATGCAATATAACAAAAGAAATGCCGCTGTATTCCCGGCATTTCCTTTAAATGTTTATGAAATTCTGAATCTGAGGATTAAATCCTAGCACTCACCATCGCAGCTTCCGCCACCGCTGACAGCGTCAAGATCCTCACCCTTTACAGATGCTTCCTCACTGAAAGCTGCGAAAACTGCCTCAGCTTCTTCGGAAGAGATGTCGATTCCGGAATTCTTAGCAAGAGCTAAAATATCATCCTTGTTTGCAGCCTTAGAAGCAGCAGCGGTAAGCTCTTTAAGCTTGTCCTTCGGAATCTTCTTCATAAGTTCAACAACTGTTTTGTTCATTATAAAATACCTCCTTGTAAGCCCCGGTTCACTTTCCGGATATATGTTGAGTATAGCATAAAAAATGTATACGGGCAAGAAAAAATTGCTTAAGATTCGATTAATCCTTTTTTAGTTTACCTGCTGTCTCTTTACAAGCTCGGTGAAGAAACCGTTTTTGGCCATAAGCTCGTCGTAGCTTCCCTCTTCAACAAATTTTCCGCCGTCAAGTACAAGTATACGGTCGCATTTTCTGACGGTCGAAAGCCTGTGCGCAACAACTATCCTTGTACATTTAAGTGATTCAAGGGATTCCGAGATATGCTTCTGGCTGATGTTGTCCAGTGCACTGGTGGCCTCGTCAAAAATCATTATCTTCGGATTTCCGACTATCGCCCTTGCTATAAGTATTTTCTGTATCTGGCCGCCGCTCATGCCTTTGCCGCCAAGCGGAAGAGGAGTATTGAGGCGCAGCGGAAGCTTCAGCACATCATCCTCAAGTCCGGAAAGCCTTACTGCTTCCCAAACTTCTTCCTCTGTGGCATCTGGAGCATTGAGCTTGATATTGTCTTCAACGGTACCGCGCATCACCGTACTGCTTTGTAAGACTACTCCGAGCTTTGAACGGACGGATCTGAGATCCAGTGAACGCAAAGGCTGGTTGTTATAGAAAACATCGCCTCTTACGGGACGTTCAAAGCCTAAAAGCAGACGCAGGAGAGTACTTTTTCCGCAGCCGCTTTTTCCGACTATTGCCACATACTCGCCCTTCTTTATTTTGAAGGATACGTTGTCCAGTATCATGCGGTCGTCTGCGGAATACTGGAAAGTAACCTTGCTCATTGCAACCTCTCCGTTAAGAGTGTTTATGGAGACACGGTCACTCTCGGTCTCGGTATCTTCCATAAAGATGGGAGTCAGAAGCTTCAGTAAAGGTGTGGCCTCCGAAATTGCAAGCATATGGTTGAACATTTCGGTAACGGCTCCCATAAGCATTGCGAAAGCCAGGTAGTAGGCATAGAAACTGTCCCTTGAAAGATCTATGGAATCGGCTATCCTGAAAGATGACATCAGACAGAGCGCAAAAATAGCTGTTGTCAGGGGTTTTACCACTACGGTTGAGACAGGGGGACGGTATTTGGGCTTTAATCCCTTTTTGTAGGTTTCCGTCCACTTTACAAAACCTCTGGTCTCGGCACCGGAAAGGTATAATTTCTGAAGCCCGTGTATCATACTGTAGGTCATGCCCTGGGATTCGGCACGATACTCAAGGTTTTCAAAGGAAACCTCTGACTTTTTCCTTGCAGCATATATATTGATGATTGCGGCAATCGCAACATAAAACAGCGTGACAGTTACCAGCTCGGGTGCATATCCCGCAACGGACGAAAGGTAAAACAGGGAAAGTACTCCCATAAGACCGATCAGCAGGGCCTCGGAAACTATACGGTTTACAAGAACACCGAGCTGTATGATCTGGTGTCCGATTTCACCGGCAGGATATTTCGCAACGGCCCCTGCAGGCATCGAGTAAAGCTTTATCATGAAAGCAGCCTGCACATCTCCGGATATTCTGTATGAAAGATTGCGTATAAGCTTTTCCTTTATGACACTGAAGATAAAGCGTATCAGTATGAACGGGAAGAAAAGTATAAGGAAAGTAAGGAATGCATTAAAAACGTCGAATTTTTCTTCTCTGTCTGATACTACCTGAAGCGTGGTTTTGGATATGAGGGGAAGCAGGGTGCCGCAGAGTACCGCTCCGAGAGTAAACATGATAATCCGTATTACTTCACGAAAACGGAATTCCTTCGCAAGCCACAGTAACATACTTCTTTTTTTGGTAGGATCGGTAGGAAGTGCGCGGTAAAAACGGATAAGGGTTCCTGAAACAGTGTCGCGTGTTTTGGGATTGATAAATATCTTTTTTCTGCTGTCCGGATCGATATAGTAGTAGGTATAGGTGTGGCGTCTGAGAAGAACCAGCCTGCCGTCGTTAAGCTCTGCTATCATAGGTCCCTCATTCTTTTTATACCATTCACCCTCGGGCTTGGAAAAACGGTACATAAGTCCGTAGGGCCGGAGCTGATATTCAAGCTGGTCCTTGAAGCCGAGCTTCTTTTTTGGAAGCCACTTCTTTCGGATTCCCATTACTTCCAGCAACTGGTCGATCAACGGACAAAGCCTGTCACTTGCATCCTGGGAAAGCACGCTCTTATACTGACCGGATATTTCTGCGTCAAGCGATGCCAGGGCATCCTTCAGGATGGCCTCTTCGTAATTCTGGATTTCTTTTAGGTTTTCTCCGTATAAATTCATTAAAGAAAGCTCCTTTTTGCTTACATACTTGAAATCAGTTCTGAATAATAACCATGCCTGTCAAGCAGTTCTTCATGGGTTCCGCGTTCGATGACCTCGCCGTCGTTCATCACGATGATTTCGTCGCAGTCACGGATAGTCGAAAGCCTGTGGGCTACGATAATACAGGTTATGCCAAGCTTTCTGACATTGTTTACTATCTCAAATTCGGTCATGGCATCGAGTGCGCTTGTTGCCTCGTCCATGATAAGTATGGTGGGCTGGACCGCAAGGGCTCTTGCAATCTCAAGCCTCTGCTTTTCTCCGCCGGAAAATTCATGTCCGGATTCGCTGATTTGGTAAGCATAGCCCCCGGGTTTGTCCATGATGCCGTCATTTGCCTCGGCATCGCGTACGGCAAGCATCATTTCAAAGTTTTCAACGTAAGGATTCCAGAGCTTCAAGTTGTTTTCGACGCTGTCATTGAAAAGAACGATATTCTGGCTGACAACCGAGAGGGAACTTCTGAATATTTTCTCCGGTATTTCACTTATCGGTTTTCCGTCATAGAGGATTTCTCCGCTCCAGGGCTCGTAGAGTCCCGAAATAAGCGAGGATATGGTGCTTTTTCCGCTTCCGCTGCGGCCAACAAGAGCCACGCAGCTTCCGGGTTTAACCGAAAGGCAAAAATCTTTTACGAGAGGAGGCTCAAGAGGAGAATAACCGAAGCTTACATTCTTAAGCTCGATATTTCCCTTAAGCTTGTATGCATCTTCATCTACGGGCTTGTCTGAGTAAGGATGGTATTCGGGATATTTCATGACATCCTCCACCCTTTCAAGATCGACCCTCATTTCGTTTAACAGCTGTTCTGAAGCTACAACCTGCTCAACAGGACGTAAAAACATCATGAAAATGGAGTGGAAGGACATCATCATGCCCTCGGTAAAGTCGCCTTTATAGATAAGCATCAGGCCGAAACAGAGTATGAGGTAGGTGGCAATGTCATTTATGAAGGCGATCATGTTTCTCATGACGACCATTTCCCTGTCATATTCCAGATTCTGGTTGAATACTTTTTCCTGCTGGGCAGCCCATGATGAAAAGCTGTTGTTTTCGGCGCCGCAGGCCTTTATTGTTTCAAACATGGTAATGGCTCCGGCGGTTTCGGAATAGAGCCTTCCGGTATCATTTCTTGTGATACGGCTGATATTCAGACGTTTCTTTGCAGAATGCCTGGTGCAGAAAGTGTTTATGATGATAGCAAGGATTCCGACAGCTGACAGGAGAGGACTGTAGCTTATCATGAAAATTCCATAGAAAGCCATCAGCGCGGTATTGAGGACAAGAGGAATCAGGAGGTTGATCATGGTTTCCGATATGGTGGAATTTGCCTGCTGCCTCTGCTGAAGATCTCCCGTATCGCGCTGGAAAAAGAATTTCTCGGGAAGATGGAAAATATGCTGCATGAAGCCGACATCATTTTTCACGGATATCAGTCCGAAAAGCTTCAGCTGTTTTAGCGCCGAGAACCAGCTTACCAATAGCTGTACGGCCGAAACAATGAGCATCAGAAATATAAGGGTGCCCGGGCCTTTGCTGTCGGAGGTCAGGATTTTATCCATGAAGCGGCGGAGGAACAAAGGCTGAAGTATGCCCAGACCCGCCACGATAATTGTAGTTATGGCCACATAAGCTATGGCCGGTTTGCAGTTCCTGAGTCTTTTTATGATATATGATAAGGTGCTTGGCTTTTTACCTGAAGGAGAAAAGGAGGCATCGGGTGAAAACATTACACACATTCCGCTGTAGTTTTCCTCAAATTCCTTCTTTGAACGCACAACATTACCGAGAGCTGGATCGTTGATGTAGACCTTGTCGCCTTTTACTCCGCAGAGCACGACAAAGTGAACCCCGCGCCAATGGATCATGCAGGGGAAGGTAGCTTTTTGATATATGCTTTCGGGCCGGAAGCGGCGGGCTTCATAGGATAGCCCGTGATGTTCGGCGGCTTTTACGACCATTGAAAGCTTCTGGCCGTCACGCGATACGCCGCATTCCTCCCTGAGAGTTTCAAGTGCCACCCATTTTCCGTAATAGGCAAGAATCATATTGAGGCATGCTGCGCCGCATTCCATGGCTTCCATCTGCATGATGACAGGAACACGCACGGGTTTTCTGGATTGTTTTTTAGCCGGCATTATGGATCTGGCCTCCTTGTGTTAAGGATTGTCAATATATTATATCATAAAATGTGGGAGATTTACAATAGCAAAAGATACAACCCTAAAGCTGTCGCGGCTGGCGCCGCTCTTAACCCAACAAAAAAGGCCCGGATTGGAAGTAAACTTCCATCCGGACCTTTTTATCGTCTTAGTTCAGCTTTGAGCTAACGCGCATCTTATACGGTAGGACCTGCTGCTACAAGTGCCTTACCTGCATCGTTGGTCTCGTACTTCTTGAAGT